>JAKLJF010000233.1:0-5575 GCA_023151335.1 Thermoanaerobaculia bacterium
GGATACCGGCGCCTGAAAGGTCCCAGGAATACGGATGGCTGGCGGCGCCGGGCCGGACGCTGGCCGGATCGAGCCAGGGCGACAACGTATCGCGCAGTACCACGGTAAAAGCCGTGTCGGTACCGATGTTCTGAAATTCAACGAGGTATTCGACAGGCGTATTCGGCTTAATCCAGTGCGGGTCATTGACGCCGGCAGGGACGGCCTGTTTGGCGTTCGGGTCGTAGGAACCGACGAGTTCATGGCAGTCGCGTTCCCAGAAAGGCGACCCGTTTTCGTTGGGCCATTGAATGATATAGCCGGTATTGAAAGGGGCGCCGGCGCCTGCCGTACAACCCTCCATCGCGATAGAAGGCGTAGACGCGCCCGGCGCTTCGGGCTCCTGCTCGGCCTGCAGGCGCCAGGTGCTGCCGTCGGCGGGGAACGATTCCGTTCGGGCGGCGTGGGCAGCCAGGTTGAAACTGCCCTGGAGCGTCATGACATGGTCGTCGATCACGATAAAATCGAGCGTCTGGCTGGTGGGGGCATTGCCGGTGTTTTGAATATTGAACCGCACGCTGTCGCCGTCGCAGGCAGCGGATACTTCGATGAGGGCGCCCGACCAACCGGGCGGCGCCCCGCAGATCGTATCGGGCCAAATATGGGCGCTTACGCACATCGACTGGCCTAATACCGTGGAGTCGCAATCGGGTAATACCACCATCTGAATATCGCGACATTCGAACGGCCCGACTGTACCGAGGGAGAAAGTGACCTTTAATCCGTCCTGGGTATAATTCTGTGAAGCGCTTTGGATCAGGAGGTGTGGCGGTAAGTACACTTCGACGTAAGCGTCGGTAGCTGCCTGATTGCCGTAATTGCAGCACTGCAGCGCATACGTGTTGTTGAAGCAGCGGCGCAGGCGTGGGACGGCCAGGTCGACGGTCATGACCGGGCAATCAAAAACTGACTTGATGGGCGCGTCGAGATAAAGCGTATAGTTGGAAGAGTCTGGCGGGATGGTCCCGGTATAGGATGGCGTACAAGCCTGCCACAGGTAATTTTGAACGACCGGGGTCAGGATTTGCTGGCCGGTATCGGCCTGGGCGAAATAGTAGGCTCCATCGGGGTCGGAAACCGTGTATTGAACGGCGCCGTTGTTTTCCAGTTTGATCACCCATCCGGGTATCCCGTCTTCAGCCGGCTGAACGGTGCAATCCGTGTTTTCGTCGTAGGCGATGCGGCCGGCAAGGTGGTTTTTAAAAATGACGCCGCTGGAGTCCATGCGGATCAGGAAAATATTGCCCCCCGTCCAGATAAGGTCCTTGTTGGCGGTTTCATGTCCTTTGAACGGCGCTCCAGCCTGGAAATCATAAAACTTTATCCATTGTTTGACCCCGGATTCGTTGAGTTTGAGCGCAAATAATTTTGCATTGCCGACGGACGTACGCCCCATCAGAACCCAGCCGCCATCGCGAAGTGGAGCCATTGCGGTTATTTCGCCACTCACCAGGCTGCTGTTGAATGTTTGGAAAGCTAATTCACCCGATGAATTTAGCGCTAACAATTTTGAAACGCCGAGCATAAGGCTTTGGTCATCCTTCCCCACCTGCATGTCATGGAATCCAAAAGAGGCGAAGGCAATATCTTTCTGCCATACAATTGTGCCGTTTAAATCAAAGCGCATCACCTGGGTGACGCCGTTGCTGAGATTTTGTTTCAGGATGCAGCCATTATTCCCGGTCAGACCGAATTTTAGGCTGGGTTCCTCTATATACGTATTTGGCAAAGCCGGAGGCAGCCTTTTTTCCCACAACAAATTACCATCCGCTGCTAATTTTAACAATAAAAGTTTGGACTGATCTCCACCATTGGGGATAGCATTAAACCATGCGCCGGCAACCCAAATGTTGCCCGCCGAATCAAGGTCGGCATGTGTCCATATCACGTCAAAATTACCGGGATCAATAAAAACAGTTGTGGTCCAGAGCGTGTCTTGTTGGGTATTTGTCCGGACGAAAAGGAAGGTGCTGTCTCCGTCCGTCCAGTCCCGCACCGGTTGAAGAAAAGTCCCGTCTTTCAACCAGAACCCCCTGTATCCTGAAAAATTAACAATTTGGTTATCAAGGATTTCACCCGCTTGATTGATGTCAAGAATCAAATGTCTGAGCGCCGGCGAACCGTAAAAACTACCGTTGTTGTCTGCTATCAACCGGTAGCGGCCATCCGGCAATTCCCGGATATTCTTTCCAATAAACCCAAATTGACTGAAGTCATACTGCCTGAACAATCCCTGCCCCCATCCATTTATTATCAAAACAGAAAACATCACAAGCAAGGTTATGCAGCAACGCCAGTTTTTCTGGGAGAAAAATAAATATCGTTTCATGAGTTGCGGATTTGAGACAAAGTTGAGGTAACTCCTCAAAACTCCAGCCTCCAACTCAAATTCGGTGCCAGACGAATTTTTATTTTTGCCTCTGTGTCCTGTATTTGGCTCTTAAGATAAACCCTATGCCAGTTGTCTGATTTTACACTTTGTGAACGGAAGGTCAATTCATGTTGTTGTAAGCCAGGATATCACTTCCGGAATATGCTATATTATCACGGCTTATCTGCCAGACCCTTCTATTTGGAGTTTCGACTTCAGAACTAAAATTTAGCTGCTATGGAGAATTGTCCAATTTGTAAACATGGAGAACTTAAACCTGGGTTAGTTACTGTTACGCTCGAGCGTAATTCTTCCATCGTTTTGATAAAAAAAGTGCCTGCTTCTGTTTGTGGCAACTGTGCATCATACTTTCTGGATTCAGCAACTACCCGTCTTGTATTACAAAAAGCAGAAAAATCTATCGAAAACGGAGCGGAATTAGAAGTCTTGCAGATGCAGGCAGCCTGATCAAAACTCCAGCCGCCAACTCAAATTCGGCACCAACCCCAACTGCTCCTTCGTTTCCACCTGCCCGGTGTAGGGGTCGTAGTACTGGTAAGCCGTATTTTTCCGGATCGCCACATTCTGAAAATCCATGGCAAAGATGCTGTTGCGCCGGCCGCCGATGTTGCGCCGCCAGTACACCCGCAGGTCGAGACGGACAAAGTCCTGCTGCTGAATGGAATAGCCGTCGGAAAGATCAAAAACGGTGGTTTGCGCGGCGGCGGAAGCGGCGACATCTACCGGGGCCGCGCGCTGCCCGCCGGTCCAGGTGATGCGTCCGTTGACGCCGAAAGTACGGCTGCGCTCCGGCCAGCGGTCGCGTTGCCATTCCTTGCCGGCGGTCAGGTTAGCGATATGGCGCAGGTTCCAGCGGGCGTCGCGCCATTGGCCGTCGCTGCCCCGGTAGCGGGCGTCGAACAGGGTGGCATTGGTGAGCAGAAACCAGCCCCGGTCGAGGTAACGCTCGGCCGAGAGTTCCACGCCTTTGTTTTCGCCGGTGCCGGCGGCCGATAGCAAATCGAACGATCGTATTTCACTCACATTGAGCATGGAAAAGGCATCGCCGGCAACGGCAGACACCGGCACGTCGTACAGCCGCTGGTAAAAAATCTCCGATTTGAGCAGCCAGAAATCGCCGCTTTGCCGGCTGTAGCGCAGGCTTGCCTGCTGCGAGCGGGTGAAGCCCAGGCCGCGGTTGGGGTAGGCCGTATTGGATTGCGGCGCGCGATCGGCATATACCCAAAGCGGCGAGAGCTGACTGTGTAAGCCCCAGCCCAGCGACAGGCTGCTTTTGTTTTCAAAACGCCGCGTGATGAGCAAACGGGGTTCCACACCGGCGTCATTGGCGCCCGGTTCGTTCCGGATATTAAAAACAGCGGCGTGTATGCCTGCCCGGATGGAGGTTTTCCCCTGCCGGCCAGTCCATTCCCAGGATGCCCAGGGTTGGTACAACATCGCGGTTAAATCGCCATCGAACGCCTGCATTTCGTTTCTGGTGGCTTGTCCGTCGAAATCAATGGCTTGGGCATTCAGGCCGGCTTGCAGCCTGTTTTGATCATTCAACCGGTAAAAAAAAGTGGTGGCCACGCCGAAGCGGGTTTCTTCGCTGTCATCGGCTTCCCGGATGCCGGCCCCGGCGGCCAGGCGTTCGTTGTTTTGGCTGGAACCCACGGCCGAAACTTTCCACCAGGCTTTTCGCCCCAGCGGCGCCCAATGTGAAATGCCGGCAATTACCGTTTGTGATTCAAATTCAATGTTAAACAGATCTTTATACACCTTCACATCGGCGCTGTCGCCGGGCGGGGTAAAATAGGTATCGCTTTGCCCGCCGGCGCCGAATACCGACCACTGGCCGCCTTTTTTACCGGAAAAATCCATTTTAAAGGAAAAATCCTGGAAACTGATCTTTTCTCCGCCAAAAGAAAGGCCCATTTGACCCAGCAGGCCCACGGTGGAGTAGCGGTAGTTGGCCAGGTAGGAATGGCGGTGCTGTTTATCGAGCGGCCCTTCGGCGGCCAGATCGATGCCGATAAGGCCGGCTTGTACGGTGAATTCGGCGCGTTCGCGGTTGCCGCGCCGCCAGGCCATGTCCATGATGCCGCCCAGGGCGTCGCCGTAGCCGGCGGGGAAAGCGCCGGTCAGCAGGGAGGAATTGTCGAGCAGTTGCGCCGAGAACATCAGGACGCCGCCGCTGGAGGTAGTGGGCCGGTCGCCGAGGGTGCCGGCGTTGGGCAGGTGGTTGGGGTTTACGATGTCCACGCCTTCGAGGCGCCAGCGTACGCCGGCCGGGCCATTGCCGCGGATAGTGAGGCCATTGGCTTGGTCATCGGTATTGGCCACGCCCGGGTAGGCGAGCGCCAAGCGGGCCGGATCGAAAAAAGTGGCCGGGAAGCGGTCCGTTTGTTCGCGGGTGAGCGGTATTTCGCCCAGCGGTTGCAAAGCCCGGCGGTCGGGCGCAGCGGCTTTTATCGTTACATCGGGTAAGGGCGTCGAAGAAGTTCGCATAGCCACGTCCAGCACCTTTTCTTTGCCGGAAACGATCCGGACTTCCCGTACGAGCAGCGGTTCGTAGCCCTCCAGCGTGAAAAAACACTGGTAATTCCCCGGCCGCAGCGCATCGGTATAAAACTCCCCGGTCGCATCGGTGGTAATGGCCAGTTCATTGATGTCGGCGGTGGTACCCAGGCTGATGCTGACCCCGGCTAAGGGGGCGCCGGTATCGGCGTCGCGCACGCTGCCGCGCAAACGTTGCGCTCCGGCAGAACAGGCAATCAACAGCAGAACGATGAACAACAAGTATTTATATGGATTCATGTCGAAAATTTCCGATTTTGCCGGCAAAATTAGCGGCCACTGAAGCGATGGAAAGGCAATATACTAAAAAAACGGCAAGGTATCTTTCCTGATAGCACCGGCAGGCAATTTTTCATCAAAATTTCGATATACCAAACCAAACAATTTTATCTATGGATTTTACCGGCTTATTCATCCCAATTCTCGTAGCTGTGCTCTTGCTGAGCCTTGTCACTGTTCGTCAGGGCACGGTAGCCGTCACAACTATTTTCGGCAAATACCAGCGTACGCTGCATCCGGGCCTTAACTTCCGGGTTCCCCTGATCGAGGTAATATTCAAACGTATTTCGATCCAGAATCGCGCGGTAG
>JAKLJF010000233.1:5585-7530 GCA_023151335.1 Thermoanaerobaculia bacterium
GAGCTCACTTTTCAGGCCGTAACAATCGACCAGGCCAACGTGCATTTTACCTCCCTGCTGCTTTTTGCAGTAATGGACAACCAGGAAGAAACCATCAAAAAAGTGGCCTTCAAATTTGTCAGCGACCGCGATTTTATGGCCTCCCTGTCTCGTACCGTGGAAGGCAGCATCCGGGCTTACGTAGCCACCAAACGCCAGGCTGAAATCCTGGGCCTGCGCCGGGAGATCACCGAGGCCGTCAAAACGAATGTCGATCACATGCTGGAGGACTGGGGATTTCACCTGCTCGACCTGCAGATCAACGACATTACCTTCGATGAAGAAGTGATGCGCTCCATGTCGAAAGTCGTGGCATCCAACAACCTGAAAGCAGCCGCCGAAAACGAAGGCCAGGCCCTGCTGATCACCAAGACCAAGTCGGCTGAAGCCGAGGGCAACGCTATCAAGATCGCTGCCGAGGCCGAACGCGAAGCCGCCAGGATGCGCGGCCAGGCCGTGGCTCTGTTTCGGGAAGAAGTGGCGCGCGGTATGAGTCAGGCAGCCAAAGAAATGCGCGAAGCCCATCTCGATACGTCCGTGATCCTGTTCTCCATGTGGACGGAGGCGGTGAAAAACTTCACGGAACACGGCAAGGGCAACGTTATTTTCCTTGACGGTTCGGTAGACGGCATGCAAAAAACATTGAAGGATCTGATGGCACTGAATCAGCTGCAGGTATTTGGATCCGGAAAACAAGCCTGATACGGAATGCGCCATCCTGCCAGTCTGATCTTTCTGCTCGCGCTGTGCTGCGCCGGCACTTCGCCGGCGCAGACGGTCGCCGAATTGGAAGAACGTCTGCGCAGCGCTTCCACGCCGGCGGAGCAGTACGACATCCATCTCAAACTGGCTAAAAATCTGTTTGCCGATGAACTGGAACAGGCTGATTCCCATGCTGCCAAAGCGGTGGCATTGGCCATCGAAATGCAGGATAAAAGCCGCGAGGCGGAGGCCAGTTTTTTTCGGGGAAATGTAGCCCAGCGCCGTGGCCACAACCGGGATGCTGTTGACTATTTCACACAGGCGCGGGAAGCAGCCAATGCTGGTGTGTTACCCGACCTGTCGCTGCAGGCCGTAGAGCAATTGCAGGAACTGACGGCCAGCCAAGGCGACTACCGGGCGGCCTACAACTGGAGTCGCGAACGGACGGAACTCCTGCAGGCCAAAGCACGGCGGACTGCCGAAGAGCAACGGCGAAAACAACAAATCATTGAAGCGGAACTAAATGAACAGAAAGAACGGGCTACCCGTATCTGGACGGCCTCCCTGGCCGGACTTATTCTGGCTATGAGCGTGCTGTACTATTTCCGTCAACGCGCCAACCGCCGCACCCGGGGCGAGTTGGCCGAAAAAAATGCCATGATCGAAGAAAAGCGCCGCCGCAGCGAACAGCTTTTGCTCAATATCCTGCCCAAAGCCGTGGCTGCCGAACTTAC
This sequence comes from Thermoanaerobaculia bacterium, assembly GCA_023151335.1. Lineage (GTDB taxonomy): Bacteria > Bacteroidota > Bacteroidia > Chitinophagales > Saprospiraceae > M3007. The sequence continues at coordinate 7,061 of JAKLJF010000233.1, forward strand.
GATCACCAACAAAGTGACCGCCCGCCGTTACGAACACGCCACCATCATGTTTGTCGATTTCGTCAACTTTACCCGCGCGGCTGAACAACTCGAACCCGAAATGCTGGTAAAAGAACTGGATTTCTGTTTCTCCCGCTTCGATACCATTACCAGCCGGTATCGCATCGAAAAAATCAAAACAGTCGGTGATGCCTACATCTGTGCCAGCGGTCTTTCCGACCACAACGACCGCCCTGCCGACATGATCCACGCTGCACTCGATATCCAGGAATTTTTGCGCAAACTCAAAGCCGAACGCGTCGCCACCGGCCGCGCTTATTTCGAGGCCCGCATCGGCATCGCCTGCGTCGACCGCGACGCGATGCGCCCCATCCCGATTCCCCCCGCTGTGCGCGCACAGCTCGCCTCCCTGGTTTAAATCGATGAACGTCACCGAAGACCTGTCCATTCTGTCCCTGATCGCCAACGCG
>JAKLJF010000234.1 GCA_023151335.1 Thermoanaerobaculia bacterium
AGAGGGGTTAGTCCGACGTGGGCAACTAAACCCTCTAAACCTTCTAAACCCCTCTAAACTTTCTAAACCCCTCTAAACTTTCTAAACCCCTCTAAACCCTCTAAACCCCTCTAAACCCTCTACCCCCCCCTAAACATTCAGGTAGCTCATCAGCGAATCGTAGCGCTCCTGGAGGGAATCGGCATAATCCAGTTCGGCAAACGATTCTTTCACTTCGTACTCGTAGCGCTGCAGGGAGGCCACTATGCGGCTGAGTTCCTGCCGGTTGATCTTGAGCGTCAGTTCTATCAGTTCGGCGTCGGCGCCGGAAGTGACGAAAGAGCTGAGAATCTTGGCATCTTCGTCTTCCACGATACGGGAAATGGTAGCCAGCGAGTAGTCGCGACGGTTCATTTCAAGTACGAGCACGCCGCCGGCTTCCGTGAACGACGCCGTATTGGCGAAATAGCGCAGGAGGTCGTTCTGGGCGATCAGACCCAGATAATTCCCTTCCTCATCCACGACGGGTATCACCGTGAGCCGGTTATCGCCCATCACGCGCATCACTTCGAACACGTGGTCGGTGGCGCGCACGGCGAAACGGCGCAGCAGGGAAAAATCGTACTCCCCGATAGGCTCGTACAGTTTATGGTTAAAAATGTCTTCTTCGGAGAGAATGCCCACTAAACGTCGTCCTTCTACCACCGGTAAATGTTTTACATGATGATCGTTCAATGAGTGGAATGCGTCCTTGCCCGTTTGCACTGTGGAAAGGGCAGGAATGTCATAAGCGATTAATGCTTCAGCAGTCATGGTCGGGTTGTGCGCTGGATGTGGTCAGATCGGCTGTTCCCTTGTTCCGTCGGTACAATCGGTAACTCCCTCGGGGGGCTTCAACATGGATTAAACAGAAAATCAGCCTTTTTGCTCATTAGACGTTGGGCATATCGGCGATGCCACAAATATTTGTGCAAAAATTTATTCCTGCAAGAAAAACATGCAGAGTCTTCGCCAACTCTTTCTGCGACATGTCGCCCAAACGTCATCTGCGCCCCTTGCTTTGGAGATTTTCCGGGCAGAGGGGCTGTATTTATACGATACTAGCGGTAAAAAGTATCTCGACCTGATCGCCGGCATCGGCGTCAGCTGCCTGGGGCACCGGCATCCGCGTGTGGAAGCGGCGGTACAGGAACAGCTCGGCCGGTACTGGCATACGCTCGTATACGGCGAATACGTGCTGGCCCCGCAGGTGCAACTGGCCACCTTGCTGGCCGGGCAACTGCCCGGACTGGACGCTATCTATTTCGTCAATTCCGGTGCCGAAGCGACGGAAGGCGCCATGAAACTCGCCAAACGGTACACCGCCCGGCCGGATTTCGTAGCTTGCCGCCAGGCCTATCACGGCAGCACACATGGCGCTGCCAGCCTGATGTCGCCCACCGATTTTACCCTTCCTTATCACCCCTTGTTACCCGGCATCCGGCACATCGATTTTAACAACATGGCAGACCTGGCCGTCATCGACCGGCATACGGCCGCCGTGATCGTGGAAACGGTACAGGCAGAATCCGGCATCCGGCCGCCCGAAGCTGCCTGGCTGCAGGCGCTGCGCCGGCGCTGCGACGAAACGGGCGCCCTGCTCATCCTCGATGAAATCCAGGCCGGTTACGGGCGTACCGGTTCCCTTTTTGCCTTCGGGCCCTACGGTATACGGCCCGATATTCTCCTGCTGGCCAAAGGCTTCGGCGGCGGTATGCCCATCGGCGCTTTTGTAGCGCCCCGGGAGATCATGCAGGTCTTGTCCGTTGATCCGCCACTGGGACATATCACTACATTCGGCGGCCACCCGGTGTGCGCGGCGGCGGCGCTGGCCACTTTGCAGGAACTATTGGAAACAGATTTGATTGCCGCGGTGCCTGCAAAAGAGCGTCTGTTCCGGGAGATGCTCGTTCACCCGGCGATCAAAGAAGTGCGCAGCGCCGGGCTTTGGCTGGCCGTCGACCTGGGCGATGCGGCACTGGTACAAAAGACCATCCGGCACTGCCTCGACCGGGGCGTGATCACCGATTGGTTCCTGTTCAACGATCGCAGTTTGCGCATAACGCCGCCGCTGACGATAGGAGAGGGGGAAATTGAATTCGCTTGTTCGGTTATTCTTGAATCCCTATCTTTATCCAAAATTTGACGCGATGGAAGTCTTAAAGAAACGGCTGACATACCAGGAATTCAGGCAAATTGAATTTGACGATAACGACTCCAACTGGAATGAACCGATAAACGGAGCACTCGCGAAAAAACAATCCTCCCGGTAAACCCATGAAATTAATGCTCCTTATTGGTATCGGCAGCTTTTTGGGTGGTATTTGCCGGTACCTCTTTGCCCATTTTATTCAAAGTAAATATTTCTCAGACTTTCCGTACGGAACCCTGTGGGTTAACATCACCGGCTGCTTCATGATCGGCCTTGTTTTTGGCCTGAATGCAAAAGCCGCCATTCCCGTCGAATGGCGCCTGTTTCTGGCCACGGGTTTTTGCGGCGGATTCACCACCTTCTCCGCCTTTTCCAACGAAACGCTGGCCCTGCTGCGCGACGGCCAGTTCTGGAGCGCCGCCCTGTATGTACTTCTGATCATGTAAAAATATCCGGACGCCCTGATCATTCATCTTTCAAAATATTAACTTTATGAAACACCTCTGGTCAAACTTCCTGCTGCGCGTCTGCGCGCTCTTTTCCCTGCTGTTTTGTCTTTCGCAATGTATCGTACCTTATGAAAGCGCCCGCATGTTGCCCAAAGGCACGGCCGAAATCAAGGGAGGGTTCTCCCACAGTCTCGCCTCGGAAGAAGGCGAGTCGGAAGGTTTGAATAATGGTCTTGGGATTGGCCTCGGTTATGGCATTACCGATCGCATCAACCTGAAAATGCGCTACGAGCGTTTGCTGCCGGTCGATTCCGATGGCGAAGGTCTCAACTATCTGGGTTTTGGCCCGAAATTCGGCGTGGTGCCCGGTAAATTTGCCATGATGTTCCCATTCGGATTTTATTTCGCGGAAGGCGAAACCACCTGGGGCATGCACCCGGCTTTTTTATTCACCCTGCCTGCCCGAAACAACCGTTTCGAGGGCACTTTCGGCGCGCGCACCGACATTTTTTTTGAGTCGGAAGCCGATTTGCTCATCGCCCTCAACCTGGGATTGGGCTTTAGCCAAAATCTCGACCGCTGGGCTATCCGCCCCGACTGGGGCCTGATCCTCGATCCCGGCGAAAGCGGCGTCGTTTGGACCTTCGGCGTGGGATTTAATTATAATATCGGTTCGGAAGAGAAGTAAGGGGTGTGAAGCGTCATTGCGTCATTAAACGTCATTGCGCCTAATGACGCAATGACGTTTAATGACGCAATTTCGTCGATAAATTTGGTTTATAAAATAAACTACTTTACCTTTGTGAAAAATTTCACATTGTAAACTAAAACCTTTTATGGAAAACGAGGAAAAAATACTGAATCCGCAGGAGAGTTTGCGGATCATTCGCGAAACGATCGACGTCGCAAAAAAGGGCGTACAGGAAAACGGCTTTCATTTTTTATTGTGGGGTTGGCTGGTGGCGCTGGCCAGCGTAGGCGAATATTACCTGCGGCAAACAAGAGGCGGCACAGAACCATACCTGGTGTGGGCGATCATGCCTTTGATCGGCGTACCGGCGGCTTTGATTTACGAATGGCGGCGCGACAAAAAACAACACGAGCGAAACCTCGTTCGGGAATGGTACGGGTTGGTTTGGCTGGGTTTTGCCATCTCACTGATCCTGAGCCTGGTGCTGGCCATCCGGAACCAGGTGTCGCCGGTTCCCCTGGTAATGACCCTGGCCGCCTTTGCAACCTTCATGTCCGGTCTTTTAATGCGTTTCAAACCACTCGTTTTGGGCGCAATAGTGCTTTGGATCGGCGCTGCCGTTTGCCTGGCCTTGCCTATGGACGTGCATGTGTTGATTCAGGCGGGCGGCATTATGCTGGGTTATCTGGTGCCCGGTTATATGTTGAACCACAAAGCCCGTCAAAATCATGTTTAAGGAACTGGATCCCATGTTGTTGTCGCAGTTGCGGCTGGCCATCATGTCGTACCTGATGGTGGTGCGGGAGGCTGAATTCAACGCGTTAAAGGAAGAAACCGGCGCCAGTGCCGGTAATTTGAGCGCACAGATCAGCAAACTGCAGGAAGCGGGCTACATCGGGGTGGAAAAAACGTACAGAAACAACTATCCGCTTACGCTATGCAAACTCACTCCAAAAGGCATAGAAGCCTTTGAAGCCTTTTATGCCGATTTGAAAACGTATTTCAACCAGAAAGGAGGTTAGAGGGTTGGCGCTGCCCTTGGCAAACCCTCAAATCAGAAACCCTCTAACCTTTTTCACTTAACATCAACAAGTATGAAACACACTATTTTGGCAGGGCTGTTCAGCCTGTGCCTCGGATCATTCTTTGCCCAACCCGGGCTTCAACCCGGCGCGGCCGTTCGCGACGCCATGCAAAAAGTACAATTTCTGGAAGGGCGCTGGCAGGGCGCCGGCTGGATTCAGATGGGACCGCAGCGCCATGAATTCATCGTGTCGGAAACCGGCGTCTTCAAAGCCAACGGTGGCGTGCTCATGCTGGAAGGCGTGGGCCGCGATGCCGCCGACACCAGCGTCATCATTCACCAGGCGCTGGGTTTTATCTCCTGGGACCAGCAAAACGGCAAATACCTGATGCGCGCTTTCCGGGCCGATGGCAACCACGTAGACGCCGATTTCCACGTGGCCGACGATGGTTCCATCCTTTGGGGATTTACGCATCCGATGGCCGGCCAGATCCGGTACACCATCCGGCTGGATAATGGCCAGTGGGTGGAAAGCGGCGAGATGAGCCGCGACGGCAAAAGTTGGCGGCCTTTTCTGGAAATGCGCTTGTCGCGTCTGTGAATTTTTAAGCATACATGATCCCTGTGAAGGTCACCAACGCATTGCTCCAGAAATTCACACCGTCATTGCTCATCCAGACCACGCCGCTGGTTAAGCGATTTTGGCCGCCGCGCCGGTCTGAAAGGGCGCCGGTACGTTCGTCGCGGTAACGGGCCTGCAGGGTAGCGCCCAACAGGCTATCGAGCAGCATGCCGGCAAAACCGCCGGCAGTGACCAGGAGCATCCATTTGAGATCGAAATGATCCGGGGCGAGGACATAGCCAAGGATGGCCATAGCCAGCGCGCCGGCAAAACCGCCTGCCGTGCCTGCCACACTGACTCCCCCCGACAGACCGACCGGCACGGGTTGCCAGCGCCAGATGTCCACCGTTTTTTGCCGGAAATACTGCCCGATCTCCGACGACCAGGTGTCGGCGGTACTGACGGCAAGGGAAAGGGTCATGGCCGTCAGGGCCGTTTCCCGGAGGGGCCCCGGCATCCAAATAGCCAGAAGGGCATAGATGCCGCCGTTGCACAACACCTGCCGGTAATCGCGCGGCTGGCCATGTTTGGCATCGGCGGCATCAGCCTTGTATTTATTCAGCCGCCCCAGCAGGGTGCTGCTGATGAAAAAGAAAAACAAAGGCAGGAGCCAAAGCGGCCCGGCCCACCAGATCACCCATAAGCCGGTAAAAGCGGCTGCCAGCGCGCCGTCGAGGGTCAGGGATTTTCGGCGGTGAGTGTACCAAACAAATCCGGCGGCAAGCGCCAGGGCTGCCGTGAATCCTGTTGTTCCCATAATTATTTGTTTCAAGGCAAGGAATACGCCGTTTTTACCAGTTCCACCACTTCCGCTTCTTCGGGCAAAAAGAGGGTCATACGCCCGGCAGTAAGCGACAACACCTGGGCACGCCATTGTATCCCGAATCCGCCGGGATTTTTAATTGTAATGCTCATAAATTCGGGGACAAAAGAAAATTGGCGGCCTTCCGGGAAAAGTATCCGGTTGTTGGCACTGTGCTTATTATACACCGAAAGCGTGCTGTCGGCAAAAAAGACGGCGTAATAAGGCGTGGCAATAGCGTCCATGATCCGGCGCACTTCGATACTGCTGTCGCGTTCCTGCCATTCCCGGAAGGCGCGGCTTTCGCGGCGGTTCAGCTCGTCGTAGTCGCTGTAGCCGTACCATTGTTCGGCGCGTTTTTGCCGGAGGTGTTCGTACACTTTAAGGGCCTGCGGTAAGGCCGGGGCTTTTTTATCAACCTGCACGCCTTGCTCTGAATAGGAAACTACTTCCCAACGGCCCAATAATTGTCGTAGCAGCGTGTCTGCCGCTCGTTGTGCCACCACACCCCATGCTGTCAAAACAAACAATATCATTATGGGAACTGTCCGAATTATAAATGTGTGCATTGAATGACAAAATTTAATTTGCAGTATATCGTTTGGGAACCGACGTAAATGTAGTTTATCTGTCCGACATTCATTCGCAGTTTCCATGATCGACCGGCTGAAGTCTTTTTTACAGTTGCAACAGGATACCTTCCATCCCAAGTTTTTCACTTTGCTGAAGGAAGGGATTTCCCGCCAGCAACTCCGGCAAGATCTCGTCGCCGGCATCATTGTCGGTATTATTGCCCTTCCCCTGGCCATCGCCTTTGCCATTGCGAGTGGAGTGACCCCCGACAAAGGACTGGTAACGGCTGTTATTGCCGGTTTCCTTATCGCCGCGCTCAGCGGCAGCCGGGTACAGATCGGCGGCCCGACAGGGGCTTTTATACCCATCGTTTATGGCATTGTGCAACAATACGGCATCGACGGCCTGATCATCTCCACTTTTATGGCCGGGCTGTTGCTGGTGGCCATGGGGATAGGCCGGCTGGGCAGCGTCATCAAATTTATCCCGCATTCACTGATCGTCGGGTTCACTACGGGCATTGCCGTCATCATTTTTTCTTCCCAAATAAAAGATCTGTTCGGGCTGCCTATTGAAAAGGTGCCGGCAGAATTCATGGATAAATGGCACGTCTATTTTCAATATTTTAACCAGATCAACCCCTGGGCGGCCGGCATTTCCATTGCCACGGCTGCTATTGCTTTTTTGTTCCCAAAAATCACGACAAAAGTACCCGGCGCGCTGGTCGCCATCCTGATTTTTACTCCCCTGGTACAAATTTTCCAAATCCCGGTCGATACCATCGAAACGCGTTTTGGCAACATTCCGGCCACTATCCCGGCGCCGGTGATGCCGCACCTGAGTTGGGAACTGATCCATCAGTTGATCCGGCCGGCATTTACGATCGCTATGCTGGGCGCCATCGAGAGCCTGCTCTGCGCCGTGGTGGCCGACTCGATGGTCGGCGGCAACCACCGTTCCAATACCGAACTGGTGGCGCAGGGAGTGGGCAATATGGCCTCCGCCCTGTTTGGCGGCATACCGGCCACCGGCGCCATTGCCCGCACGGCCGCCAACGTAAAAAACGGCGGTCGTACCCCGGTGGCCGGTATGGTACATGCCGTGGTATTACTGCTGATCATGGTATTTGCCGGCCCCTGGGCCAAGCTCATCCCCCTGAGCGTGCTGGCCGGCGTACTC
>JAKLJF010000235.1 GCA_023151335.1 Thermoanaerobaculia bacterium
ATTTTGAAACAGATTCAGCAGAATGGGCTCAACTCGACCGCTTCGCCGCCGGCCAGCCGCTCTGCCTGCGTTTGTCCGGCGCGGATTACAGTGCCGGTTATGGCGGGGCTATCGATGGGCGAATTATCAGAGCCGGCGGCAAAAAATGTCTTTTTTTTACCACTACAGGCTGCCTCAGGGCCGGTAGGTTTGCTATTAAAAACTACCTTTTGTTATGGAAAGACGCAATTTTCTGCAAGCCGCCGGTTTGTTGACCGCATTCGGCATGTTACCCGGCCCCGGTTTGAATGCCCAAGCCCCTGAAATGCCGGCCCGGGGCTTTACCAATCCGCTGGAACCATTTTTGCTGTCCCCGCTGCCGCCCCTATCGAACAAAGGCAACATGGATATCCGCGTATGGGTGCGCTCGGATATGACAGGCGGCGTATATTCGTGCGTCGAATGTGCAGTGGCGCCCCTGATAATGGGCCCTCCCCCGCATTTGCACAAGGCATTGGATGAATTGATGTTCGTACTGGAAGGCACGGCCAGCGTGATGGTGGAAGACGAGGTGGTGGAAATACCGGCAGGTGGCTGGCACTTCCGTCCGCGCAACCTGCGCCATACCTTCTGGAACGGCTCCGAAAAACCCCTTCGTTTTGTCGACATGTACTTCAATCAACCATTTGAACTGTTTTTGGAGCGTATTTTCCATGAACTTACGCCGGAAAACGGCTATCCGCGCGGATCGGAACAACTCAAACGCGAACACGATCTTTTGACCGAACAGTACGGGCTTGTGTATGCACCGACCGCGTTTGAAGAACGCCAAGCCATCATGGCCAAATATGGTTTAAAGTAATACATGATTTTAAAAGACTTTCTGCCGCATCCCTCGCTCCAGGCGTTTGTACGCTGCTACCGGATTGTGCACCTGCACTTCGAGAGCCACGATCCGCCGCCGTTCAAACCCTACACCCCGCGACCGGAACAGTGCCTGGCCTTTTATCCGTACGACCGGGAACGGGTGGATTTTACCACCCGCGACAAAACCGTCGCCAACGTCCCGGTGGCGCTGATCGGCCAGGCCCTGTCGGTTACCAACCGCTATATTCACGGCCATTTTATGGTGGTGCAAATCCTGTTTCAGCCCGGCGCTTTGTTCCGGCTGACCGGTGTGCCCGGTACTGAAATCAACGAAACATACATCGAGGCCGATTGCGTATTTTCAAAAGAAGTCCACGAGATAAACGAGGCCTTTTTTCATGCCCGGGGCTACGCGGAGGTCGTGCAGATTGCCAACGGCTTCGTCGAACGCCTGGCGCGCCGGCAAAAGAAGGACGGGCATCCGGTGGACACGGTTTGCCAGTGGATGTTGGGCAATCCGGCCGCTTCGCTGGATCAATTGGCCGCAAAAGCATTTTTGAGCCCCAAACAATTCGAACGGAAAGTGGTGGAACGCACGGGCGTGAGCCCCAAACTGTACGCCCGGCTGGTGCGCTTCGACCGGGCTTTCCGGGAAAAAAACCTGAACCCCCACCGCGGCTGGCAGAATATCGCTTTCGACTGCAACTATTACGACTACCAGCACCTGGTACGTGACTACCGGGATTTCACGGGGATGAACCCCACCGATTTCCACCGGCTGGAAAATCGCGCCCCCGAGCGGCGGTTCGGGCTGGCGGAACATTATTATGAGACGCAGTGCTCTTACCACTGTTCGACTCGCCTATAAAAATATTGAGATTAACGACAAGGGATTGTAAGTTCCCCAGATGGACTTGAGATTCTTTATTTGCAAAGATTCGATCATGTTAACTTTCCGGGCCGGGATACCTATGTTGCTCGCTATTTTCATCACCTTCTTACCCATGTTCGAACACCGTTCCCAACCGCTGCTGCCACCCCGGCAATTCCTGCGCCGCTCGGTGCGCTTTGCATTTTTTTCCGCCGGCCTCATTGCTTCTTCTCTGCTCATCGGCATGATTGGCTACCATTGGTGCGCCGGCATCGCTTGGGTCGACGCGTTTTACAATGCCGCGATGATCCTGACGGGCATGGGGCCGGCGCTGGATATCGATGCGTTGCCCGAAGCATGCCATAGCCGGGTTAAGATCTTTGCCGGTTTATACGCGCTGTACAGCGGCGTAATGTTTCTGGCGGCATCGGGTTTGCTCATTACACCGGTGTTGCACCGCTTCTTTCATAAATTGCACCTGGATGCCGGGGATTGAATACCCGCGAAATACAAATATTCGTTTATTTAACCGACAGCATTTAAGATAACCCGTGCCCCATGTTTCGTGTTTTTGTAATTCTCCTGGCTTGTTTTGCGCTGTATTTTCTGCCTGCCTGCCATTCTGAAAAAGGCCCGCCAATGGCGGCGTTTTATTATTGGAAAACCCATTTTGAAACAGATTCGGCAGAATGGGCCCAACTCGACCGCTTCGCCGCCGGCCAGCCGCTCTACCTGCGCCTGTTCGATGTAGATTACAGCGCCGGCTATGGCGGGGCCATCCCGCTCGGCGAATTATCAGAAGCCAGCGGTTTCGACGGCAGGCCCGTCGTACCCGTGGTTTTTATCACCAACCGGGTGTTCAGCCAACTGGAGCCAGCCGCTATCGATAGCCTGTCGGGGAAAATAGCCAAAAAGATCGCCACCCATTTGCACGATCTGGCGATAAATGCCTGGTGGCAGGAAATGGAGCGCATTGACGGTTGGGGGAAGCCCAATCCGGAGGCCAAACGCGACAGTTTCATCGAAACCTGGAAACGGCAAAACGTGCCTGAGATTCAATTGGATTGCGACTGGACGGCCACTACGCGAGAAGCGTATTTCCGGTTCCTGAAGTTGTTTAAAAAACAACCATTGGCCCGCAACCGCACCCTGTCCTGCACCATCCGCCTGCACCAGTACCGCGGCCGGGCCTCCGCGGGTATTCCGCCTGCAGATCGCGGCACGCTGATGTGCTACAACCTGGCAAACCCGCGCGACACCGCCACGCGAAACGCCGTTTTTGACCTGCAATTGCTTGAAAATTATGTGAAAAACAACGATAAATACCCCCTGCCGCTCGACCTCGCATTGCCGGTGTTCAGCTGGGGCGCCTGGTTTCGCGAAGGCGAATTCAGGGGCCTGATGTCGGGCTGGAACAGCGAAACCGTGGCCGATACCCACTATTTTGCCAGCCTGGAAAATGGACGGTACCGCCTGCGCCGCGACACCGTTTGGAACGGCAATTTTCTGCGCGAGGGCGACCTGTTTCGCCTGGATGAACCTTCGGAAAAGGAATTGCTTGCAGCCCCGGCCGTTTTGCGCGGACGGATCCGTTCGGGCGGCCGGATTTTATTTTTCGATTGGGATATTAAAAAAACAACACAATATGAGAGGCTTATACCCAAAATTATGGCTGGCTTTTAGCCTGGTGGTTTGTATCGCCTGCCCCTGCAACAAGGCCGGCTCCTGTATCGGCGGGCCGGAATGGAGTGACAGCCGCATGGTCTTTTTCAATCCCGAACTCGGGGCGGACAGCACCGGCCTGCGTCCGTTCTACTATTCCGCCAACCTGTTTTTTCCCAACGACTACGACGGCTTTACCCAGGCAGGAAATTCAAACACCGGAAACGATTACCGCCGCAACTGCCGTGAATGGCAACAATACCTCGGCGGCACAACGGATATGAACGACATCTACCGGGTCATTTACGGTTCGAATGCCGATACTTTTCTCACCGCTCTGGCTACCCGATCGCTCGCCGATTTTTTTCCCGGAAATACTTTTACCAAGGCCCTGTTAAGACCCGAACGGCAGGCAGCGCTGGAATACCTGAATTTTGCAAAAAAATTTGAATTTCAACAGTTCACGTATAAAAGTGACCCCTGGAGCGACGAATACCGGTATTCCTGGCAGCGCGATTCCTCAGCCCTGGAACGGCTGGCGGCAGAGGCCAGGGGCAAACTGGCTGGCGCGCGCGAGCCGTTTTTACAAAAACGCTGGGCTTACCAGGTGATCAACACCGGCTATTATGCGACAGGGGGCGTTTCCCGCGATTCCCTGCTTAGGGTTTTTGACCGCTATTTTAACTCCGGGCGCGACCACAGCATCCTGATGCCCTGGGCTTTGCTCAAGATCGCCGAAATGACCCCGGATACTGCCCTGGCCAACTACCGGTTCGCCCGCGTATTCGACCTGTGCCAAAGCAAACGGATCCGCGCCCTGCAACTGTTCCGGTCCGCATCGGCGGAGGCTGCCCTGCAATACGCTCAAAGTCCGGCAGAAAAGGCGACGATCCTGGCGATTCGCGCCATGCAAAACCCCGGACGCGGGCTGGACGATCTGCGGCGTATCGCCGCCCTGTGCCCCACAAGCCCTTACCTGCCGCTGCTGCTTACCCGGGAGATCAATAAGGCGGAGGACTGGCTGCTCGGCGCCCGGCTTTCCGGCCTTAATCCCTGGGTGTCCTTTGCTCCCCAATACGAATGGGATGAAAACTACGAGCGCAACATGAACCAATGGCGGCAGATCAATGCGCAAAAAGACCGGGTTTATGTACAGGACCTGCGTCTTTTCCTGGAGGGTTGTATCCGTGAAAAGACGCGTTTTTCCACGTTGCTGCCTTTGCTGCGACTTGCCGTTTCGCACGTGTATTTTATTGAAAAACAATACCGTAATGCCTGGACTGTCCTGCAACAGGTACAATCGGTGTCGGACAAACGTTTGCTGTTGCAAAAGAACATCGCGGAGTTGTTGCTGATGCCCTATTTGCGCGACGTGACCCGCCCGTCCACGCGGGATGAACTCGCTCGCCGTTTGTCGTACGTGCGGCAAAACGCCCGTTTGCTGAGCGAACCGGATATCCAGTTGGGGCGCATCTACCTGGCGCTAAGCCACGCTTTTTTCGAAAAGAAAGACATTGCCCGCGCAGGGTTGTTGTTCGGACGGGGCGCCCTGAACTCGGCCACCCGTACGGAGCACTGGTGGAGTGAAACGAGCGCGGCAAGTTTTTACGATAACCTGGCTTCCATCAGGGATATGGAGCAACTCGAACAGCTGCTCAACAGCCGCAACAAGTCCGCTTTTGACGAATTGATAACCGGGCCTTATCAGGCCGTTGAAATAACGGAAATCCTGTCCGAATGGGATTATTTCAAAAGCGACCGCGAGCGGCAAACGCCCGTACCCACACCCGACCGGATACACGACCTGAAGGGTACGCTGGCCTTCCGCGACGGGCGCCTGTCGCTGGCCTGGCAGGAATGGACGCAAGTGGACAGCAGCTATTGGGCGGCGGAATACCGGGTATGGAATGTTGATTTTTGCGGCGGCGCCGATCTGATCGCTGCCGATACCCTCCCGCCGCTGGCGGGGAACAACAAAGCCCGACTGGTCAAAAAAATGCTCGACCTTGAAACAGAAGCGGCGAAAAACCCGGACAAACGCGCCCTGAACTACTATCTGCTCGGCAATGCCTGGTTTCACTGCTCGTATTGGGGCCGTGCTTCGAGCGCCTTTGCCTCCGGCAAAAGCATCGACGATACGGACCGGCCCGATCCGTACCGCCGCGGCCCTGCTTATCTTTCCAATCAACCCGACCCCAAACGGTATGGCGGCGTTTATTACCGTTGTCAGCGCGCAGCCCAGTATTTTCGCCTGGCGCTCGACCACCGGCCCGACCCTGAGCTGGCCGCGCGCGCTTTCTATATGCTGGCCGAATGCGACCGCCGCGATCGCTGGATGAGCGCCCGGCGCATGGGCGAAAACAGCCCCGTAAAAGAAGGCGACGTGGCATCGCCGTATTTTAAAGCCTGGGCAAAACAATATGGGAATACCGCGGCTTACCGCCGGTGTGTCGAAAGTTGTCCGGGGTTGAAGGAGTATTTGGGGTTGTAAAATGCATCAGTGTTTAGCCACTGTCCCGCGGAATATTTTCCCGTTTTTGTCCGTGACTACCACGTTATACAAGCCGCTGGCAAGCGCGCCCAAATCGAGGTTACGGTTGGCCTGAAGCATCCCATCCGATATAAACCGGCCATTGGCGTCGAAGATACGGACACGGGCTTCCACCCCGGCAGGCAGCCCTGACAGACGGCAGGGCCCGGTACTGGGATTTGGGCTGATTTCAAGCGGTTCGGCAACGGCTGCCGGGCCGAAAATCCCGCTGAGCGGGTTGGGCGATGCCCAGAGTTCATACCCCTGCGTATTCGTGTAACGCGGGAAAACAAAGGTGGAACTGAATTTCCATAAACGCGGGACCACAGAGAGGCCGGAGGCCGGATAGACATCGGCAAACAGGATATCCGACGAAGTATTCAGATCGATCAGGCGGATTTGTTTGCCGCTCACGTCGGAGGAGTGGAACAACGAATCGCCGAAAACCCAGATACGCGGGTCGTAATTAAAATCGCCGATGCCGGTCGTGGAGCGTTTTTGGGTTCCGGCCACGGTGCCGTCCGTTTCCCATATATGGTCGTCCGCCGCGGCGAAATAGAGTTTTCCGCTGGCTGCCAGCACCGGTTCGCTAAAATAGTTGTAATCGTCCTGAAGCAGCGTCAGCTTATTGGTGGATTTATCATAACGGTGCACCGCGTATTCCGTGACCAGGTAATAAAAATCGCCGCTTTTATAGGCCCTGCGTACGTCGCCGGACGCGGAAAATTCCTGCGCGCCGGTACTGTCCACGGCAAATGCCTTGTTGTATAAAAAGCCGCCGTCGTCCACCAGTCCGGTAATAAAAAGCAAATCGCCGGCGCCGACCGCTCCGCCGATGGAGTAAAAATTGGCCACACTGCTCAGGGCGTCTTTCAGCAACTGCGTGCCGCCGGGCGTGCCATCGGTCATGACCGGCGGCGCCTGGTCAAAGTTGGTGCTTTGTTCTACAACAATGGTTTTATCCAGGTAAGGGGAGTAATACATGAATTCCTCTTTCATCGTAAAATCGCCCAGTTTTACCGTGCCGGCGCCTGTGCCGTTGCTGACCCAGAACTGACTTCCGCCCCCGGCAAAAGGCTCGACCGCGAACAACACTTTGCCGTCCTGTTCCCGGGCGTACAGGTTAAAAATCTCGTGATTATCGAACAAACGAAGCGGCAGAGCACTGGTTCCGGCGGCATTGGTTGTCAAAAGGCCCGGCGCCGAACCGGCGTATGCCTCAAAAATGATTCGGGAGCCATTGGCCACCATTTCTTCCACCCCGGCCGCGATGGCAACGGAAACTACCTGTTTGGTGCCGTCCGTAGTGCCGTCGGTCACCCAGAGCAGATCCTGGTAACCGTCCTTATCGGCCACGAAGTAAACCTTTCCATCGAGGATGGCCGATGCGTTGGTAAAAGATAATCCGCTGCCCGATCCCGGGTTAATGTCCTTTAATATGGTGGCCGGCGCCTGTGCCGTGGCGGCGCCTGTCAGGAGGGTAAACATGGCGCCAAAAAGTAAACGGTGTTTTTTTGAGTAATTTTTCATAGATGGAAGGTTAAAGATTTTTGTGAAATTATACTGCGTTTTGAGGGCCCAAATTATTGATAGGG
>JAKLJF010000236.1 GCA_023151335.1 Thermoanaerobaculia bacterium
CACCGGGTCCGGATAAGGCGGCCTTTGTAAAAGTTGGCGATGCAGTGGAGGTAGGCGCGACCGTTTGTATCATCGAGGCCATGAAACTCTTCAATGAGATTGAATCGGATGTGAAGGGTAAAATCGTCAAAGTGTTGGTGGAAGACGCCTCCCCCGTTGAATACGACCAGCCTTTGTTTTTGGTAGATCCGGCGTAATGCGGTTTTTAAGTGTATTTAGATAGTTTAGATAGTTTAGATAGTTTAGAGGGTTTAGATAGTTTAGAGGCAAACCCTCTAAACCCTCTAAACCTTCTAAACCTTCTAAACCTTCTAAACCTTCTAAACCTTCTAAACCTTCTAAACCTCCTTAAACCATTCATCCGACCATTATCATATTGATATTATATGTTCAGGAAGATATTGATTGCCAATCGTGGCGAAATAGCCTTGCGCATTATCCGCACGTGCAAAGAAATGGGCATTAAGACCGTGGCTATATACTCCACCGCCGATCGCGACAGCCTGCACGTGCGTTTTGCCGATGAGGCGGTATGTATAGGCCCGCCGGCATCTTCGGAAAGTTACCTCAACATACCCCGCATTATGGCAGCCGTGGAAATTACCGACGCCGACGCGGTGCACCCCGGCTACGGCTTTCTGGCAGAAAACGCCAATTTTGCAGAAGTCTGCAAAGAATACGGGATCAAATTTATCGGTCCCCAGCCGGATCAGATCAGGGCTATGGGCGATAAAATAACCGCGAAAGAGACCATGCTGGCGGCAGGCGTACCCTGTGTGCCGGGTTCCGAAGGCCTGCTGCAAGATGTAAAGGAAGGGCTTAAACTGGCCCAGGAAATCGGCTATCCCATCATCCTGAAAGCCACTGCCGGCGGCGGCGGCAAGGGAATGCGGATCGTTTGGAAGGAATCGGAATTTGAAAGTCAGTGGGACACCGCCCGGCGCGAAGCCAAAGCCGCGTTCGCCAACGACGGTATTTATATGGAAAAATTCATCGAGGAGCCGCGCCACATTGAAATACAGGTAGCCGGCGACCAGTTTGGCAAAGCCTGCCATTTGTCGGAGCGCGACTGTTCCATCCAACGCCGGCATCAGAAACTGGTGGAAGAATCTCCTTCGCCGTTCATGACGCCTGAATTGCGCGGCAAGATGGGTGAAGCCGCCGTAAAGGCCTGTACGGCTATCGGGTACGAAGGCGTAGGTACCGTGGAATTCCTGGTGGACAAATACCGCAACTTCTATTTCATGGAGATGAATACCCGTATTCAGGTGGAACATACCGTGACAGAAGAAGTGATTGATTTTGACCTCATTAAAGAACAGATCAAAATAGCCGCGGGCATCCCGATCTCAGGCAAAAACTACTTCCCGGAAATGCACGCCATCGAATGCCGCATTAACGCGGAAGACCCTTTCAACGATTTCCGGCCTAGTCCGGGCAGGATCACGTCGTTCCATTCGCCCAAAGGTCACGGCGTCCGGGTAGATACGCACGTTTATGGCGGCTACACTATCCCGCCGTACTACGATTCCATGATCGCCAAGCTCATCGTGCGTGCCCGCACCCGCGACGAGGCCATCACCAAAATGGAGCGCGCCCTGGATGAATTTATCGTGGAAGGTATCAAAACCACCGTGCCGTTTCACCAGCGGCTGATGCGAAACGAGGCTTTTAAAAAGGGCGATTTCCACACGGGATTTTTAAATACATGGGATTTTAAACAGGCGGAGTAGATTTTTAGGGATAAACCCGGACGATCTTTTCTTTGTGAAAATGTTTACCTTTGTAAAGCCCACAGCGGGCTTGCAATAAAAATACTGCACAATGACCGATCTGGCAACCGAAACGCTCCCTCTTGAAAATCCGCTGCTGATGCTGGCGCACGACGCCCCCGTGCGCATCAGAACCCGTATGACGAAAGCGCGGTTTCACCGGTTGTTGTTGCGCAACAGCGAAGTTAAAATGGAGCGGGATAAGCATGGTGTTATTATAATATATCCTCCCATGACGCTGAAATCTGCTGAAAATGAAGGCAATGCTTTCGGATATCTTTGGTATTGGTCCACATCCAGTAAATTGGGTAAAGCCTACAGCCCTTCCGCCCCTTTCGATTTGCCCGACGGCTCCACGCACAAAGCCGACGGCGCCTGGATTTCCAAACAAAAACTGGATCGCCTCACCCCTGAAGAGCAGGAAAGCATCGCCCTGATCGTCCCGGATTTTGTCATGGAAGTACGCTCTAAAACCGACTCCATCCTGCAGTTGAAAAAGAAAATGACGGAGGTTTGGATAGCCAACGGCGTACAACTGGCGTGGCTGATCGACCCTTATAGTCAAAAAGCATGGGTGTATCGGGCGGGTGCGCCGGTGGAAGAAGTCCCGGATTTTAGCGGCACGCTTTCAGGTGGAGATGTTTTGCCGGGTTTTTCTTTGATTCTTTCGGATTTGCTTCAGGGATAAATAGATTTCATTGTCATGCAACATAGTGAAACCCTGATTATCGGAGCGGGCCCTGCAGGATTGGCGGTGGCCGGCCTGCTTGGCCAAATAAACCGTCCTTTCCTCCTGCTGGAACAAGGAGACAAAATCGCCGCCGTTTGGCACAACCATTACGAACGGCTGCGCCTGCACACGGTAAAAGAGCATTCCGACCTGCCGGGTATGCCCATGCCGGAAAAATACCCCACCTACGTCTCCCGGCTCGACCTGATCGCCTATTGGGAAAGTTATGCCCGGAAAATGAATATTCAGCCCCTGTTCGGGCAACAGGTCGTGAAGATCATACGGGAGCAGGATCATTGGATCACGGAAACAAGCCGGGATGTTTTTCAGTCGGAAAATGTGGTAGTCGCCACCGGCTACAACCGCTCGCCCTACCTGCCCGACTGGCCGGGCCGGGATCAATACAAAGGGACATTTCTGCACAGCCATGCCTACCGCAGCGCCAAACCTTTTGAAGGGCAAAAAGTATTGCTGATCGGCATGGGCAACACGGGCGCCGAACTGGCGCTCGACCTGTACGAAAACGGCGCCACCCCCTTTATCTCCATCCGGGGCCCCGTCAATTTCATCCGCCGCGACATCGCGGGCCGGCCCACGCAAAAAACGGCCATCCTGCTGGCCAAACTGCCCGATCCCGTGGCGGATTTTATCGCCCGCCTGGTACAGAAACTGACCGTGGGCGACCTGACGCCCTACGGCGTGCCCGCCTCGCCCTATGCCCCAAACGAACAAATGCGCCGCTTCGGTAAAGTACCGGTTATCGATATCGGCACCATTGACCTGATCAAAAAACGGAAAGTGCAGATACTGCCTGGCATTCAACGTTTTAATGAAAATTCCATCACCTTCACCGATGGACGTACCGATACGTTTGACACGGTGATCGCCTGCACGGGCTACCGCGCCCGCGTGGAGGATTTTGTCGAAAATGTGCGGCCGCTACTCAATGAGAGGGGTTACCCGCGGCAAATCTGGTTTGATGAAAAGGGGCTGGAAGGACTATACTTTTGCGGCTTTACGGAGCCGATCAGCGGGGTGTTGCGCAATATTAAAACAGATGCTGAAAAGATCGTAAAACATATAGCCCCTTAGTCGTACGGTCCTGTCGTGGGCAAGCCCTGATCCTCAAAAAATTGTTCCAGCAAGCGAAAACTATGGTTTGGAAAGCCATTGGGATCAAAGCGAACCTTATCCCGGCTCTTTTTGAATTGATGGCAATCGAAACAAATTTCGATGTAGTCGAACACCTTGTTTTCTTTATCGGAAAACAGGATGGCATTCCTGGGATAATAGCAGGCCATCTTCGAAATTGAACTGAGGTATTCCCTGTGTTGGGAATTATACAGAATGTCCGTCAGAGAGTCTGATTCAACCGTATTTAAACGGTCAAGGACATTGATCGATTCCAGATCAACGGCGCCGTTCATGAAGGGTAAAGTTCTGTTGTCGTTGGAATCTCTGTGGTCAAAATAAGCCAAATGAACAGTTGAGGCGCGGTTAAAGGGATAAAAGCGACGCCTCTTTTGGATTGAATATTTCGTGTACGTTTTCAGTCGTTCTTCCAGGTCGCGGTAATACCGGACAGAAGCGCCCCAATAGGCCATGTAGGCAGAATCGAGCTCAACCGCGTCATCCATGCGTGGCGGTGGCGGTGGCGGGAGGGCAGTTTTGCAACCAATTATGCAGAAGATGCTTGTTGTCAGGAAAAACGAAGAGGCGATTTTCACAAGGGTCTGAGAATTGTTAAAAAATGTTTTTACACCACCACATTAATCATCCTCCCCGGCACAAATACCACCTTCCGTGCCGGTTTCCCGTCCATCCATTTCTGCACCTGTTCCAGCGCCAGGGCGGCTGTTTCTGCGTCGGCGGCGCTGATGTCCGCGGGCAATTCTATTGTAGCGCGCAGTTTGCCGTTGATCTGGATCGGAAAGGTAACGGTGTCGGTTTTCAGATATTCTTCGTTCAGCGCGGGCCATGCGGCGTCGCATACGGAGCTTTCATGCCCGAAGCGGTGCCACAACTCCTCGGCCAGGTGTGGTGCAAAGGGCGCCAGCAATATGACAGCCGGCTCCAGTATAGCGCGTTTGCTGCATTTCAGGGCGCGCAGTTCGTTGGTCAGGATCATGAAATGGCTGACGCAGGTGTTCATGGAGAAGCGCTCGATGTCGTCGGTCACTTTTTTAATGCAGTTGTGCAGGGCGCGCAATTCGTCGGCTGTGGGCGCTTCGCCGTTGGGCAGCCAGGCGCCTTGTTCGCCAACGAAAAGACCCCAGAAGCGCCGCAGAAAGCCGTGTACGCCGGTGATGCCCTTGGTATCCCAGGGTTTGCTGACTTCGATGGGGCCCAGGAACATTTCATACATGCGGTAACAATCGGCGCCGTATTCGGCCACCATGTCGTCGGGGTTGACGACGTTGAAAAAACGTTTGGACATTTTTTCCACTTCCCAGCTGCAGGTGAAACGCCCGTCGGCGTCCACTTTAAAACTGCCGTTGGCCAGCAGGGGCCATTGGGCCGCCTTTTCCAGGTTCAGATAGTCGTCTTTTACCAGGCTGACGTCAACGTGCAGTCGCGAAAAACAATCGGGGCTGTATTTGGCAGTCAGGTTGTAGGAAACGAACAACTGTTCGGATACCGGCGTTTCCTTGCTCATGAAGAAACGTTCCCGGCTCTCCAGTGCCTGCCGGATTTTGGCCGCTGTAACGTGGTGTTGGTTGATATGGTCGGCCAGTTCTTCGTTGAACAGGATCAGCAGGCGTTTGCCGTCGGCTTCGGCGCTTTTGCGGATGGCCTCTATCTTATCTGTATTTTTCCAGGAAACGACTTCAATCACGAGGTCGTTTGTTTCAAAGGCGAAATCGTAGGTGAACGACTCTTCCAGCGTGGAAGCCGGGATAGGCAGCGGATGGTATTCGGCGAAATACGGTTGCAAAACCTTGATCCACAGGTATTCTTCAAAAAAACGCTCTTTGGCCCGGTATACGATGCTCGACCGCCCCTGGATCATGCCCTGATTGGTCAGTTTTTTGGCAAACTCGCGTTCGGGTACCAAGCCCAGGTCGTGCAGAAAGTGGTTCCAGAAGCGGCTGTATAGCAAGTGCCCGACAGCGTGTTCGGAGCCGCCAATGTACCAGTCCACCGAATTCCAGTATTGTGCGGCTTCGGAGCTGCAAAATGCCTGCTCGTTGTGCGGATCCATGTACCGGTAAAAATACCAGGAGGATCCCGCCCAGCCGGGCATGGTGCTCAGTTCGTATTCATACGATTGTTCTTCGCCGGCGGGGGTGTACCGCCAGCCTTCCGCGCGTGCCAGCGGCGGTTCGCCGGTTTCGGTGGGCAGGTATTTATCCACTTCCGGCAATACCAGCGGCAGGTCTTTTTCGTCGATCAGATGGGGGACGTCATCTTTCCAGTAGGCGGGTACCGGTTCGCCCCAATAACGCTGGCGGCTGAAAACGGCGTTGCGTAATTTGTATTGTACCTTTCCCCGGCCCAGGCCTTTGTCTTCCAGCCAGCGGATCAGCGTGGGCACGGCTTGTTCATAGGTCATGCCGTTGATGATGCCGGAATTAATATAGCGCCCTTCTTTGGTGGGGTCGGCAGCCTGATCGAGTCCTTGCTGCGCGTCGAGTATGGGCACGATGGGCAGTTTGAAATGCGTGGCGAAATTCCAATCGCGCTGGTCGCCGCTGGGTACGGCCATGACGGCGCCGGTACCGTAGCCTGCCAGTACGTAGTCGGCAATAAAGATCGGGATTTTAGCGCCATTGAAGGGGTTGACGGCAAAAGCGCCGGTGTTGGCGCCGGTCACCTTTTTCGCCTCGGCCATACGTTCTATTTCGGATCGGGAGGCGGCCCATTTGACGTAGGCGTCCACTTCAGCGCGCCGGGCATCGGTAGTCAGTTTGGCTACCAGTTCATGCTCCGGCGCCAGTACCATAAAAGTGGCGCCATAGATCGTATCTATACGGGTGGTAAACACTTCAATGGACAAATCTGGGTAGCCATCCACGGCAAAACGCACCGAGGCGCCCTGCGAGCGTCCGATCCAGTTGCGCTGCTGTTCTTTGATGGATTCCGGCCAGTCGATCTCATTCAGGCCATCGAGCAGGCGGTCGGCATAAGCGATGATGCGCATGCTCCATTGTTTCATCAGTTTACGCTCCACGGGATAACCACCGCGTTCACTGACGCCGTCTTTTACCTCGTCGTTCGACAAAACGGTACCGAGGGCGGGACACCAGTTGACAAACGATTCTTCCGGAAAGGTCAGCCGGTATTTCAGCAGCAACAATTGTTGCTCTTTTTCCGGCATGGATTTCCATTCAGCTGCGGTGAACAGGGGCGTATTTTCGTCGCACACGGCCCGGACATCTCTATTGCCTTTTTGGGCAAAAACCGAAACCAGGCGTTCGACCGGCAGCGCCTGGTTGGCATCGAGGTCGTAGTAGTGCTCGAACAGGCGCATGAAAATCCACTGCGTCCAACGATAAAAAGCCGGATCGCTGGTGCGTACTTCGCGGCTCCAATCGAAGGAAAAACCGATGTTGTCCAGTTGTTCGCGGTAGCGCAGGATGTTTTGCTCCGTGGATATGACCGGATGTATTCCGGTTTGAATGGCGTATTGTTCTGCCGGCAGGCCGAAGGAGTCGTAACCCATGGGGTTGAGTACGTTGAAACCCTTCAACCGTTTGTAACGGGCTACAATATCGCTGGCAATATAACCCAGCGGGTGTCCCACGTGCAGCCCTGCCCCGGAAGGGTAGGGGAACATATTCAGGATGTAGTATTTGGGCCGGCTGCTGTCGTTGCTGACCTCGTAGGTTCGGTTGGCTTTCCACCAGGATCGCCATTTCGGTTCAATGTCGCGCGGAGCGTATTCCATTTTGTCGGTAGACGATGGACGGTGGACGGTAGACGGTAGACGGTGGACGGTAGACGGTGGACGGTGGACGGTGGACGGTGGACGACGTGCGTTTGCCGTCTACCG
>JAKLJF010000237.1 GCA_023151335.1 Thermoanaerobaculia bacterium
GGGGCATGGCAAATTCACCGTTGCGCCGGATACATCCCCCTGCAAAATAAAAATCTTCGGAAGGCAAACCGGATGATTGGTCGAACAAGTGGGACTGCCCGGTTGAAGGATCGAAAACGATAAGCCCGCGGTCGCTTCCCATCCACAATTTGCCCGCATGGTCTGGGAGAATACCTTTTGGGGCGTTGGAGGGGAACCCGTTTTTTAACCCATATCGCTTCAGGATTTTTCCGGCAGAGAGGTCTAGCAACACCAAGCCTCCGCCATGAATGGTTACCCAAAGCAGTTCGTTGTGAGCCCGATACAAATCGTTTATGGACTCGCCTTCCAAATAGCGTTTGAAATGCCCCAACGTCCGGTTATATCGGCACAGGCCCTGCCGGGTACCTACCCACACATCGTCGTGGCTATCGATAAAAAACGCTGATATTTGATTGGAAATCAGCGCTTCGGGAATCTTTGGATCGACGGGGAATTTTTTTAACAGCTTGGTTCTCCTGTTCCAGTAAATGAGTTCATGCTTCAGCGTGATGGCCCAAAAGCCGCCTGCTGAATCTGTTTGAAAAAACCGGACGCCCCGCTCTCCGATTTCATTTTTTTCTTCCAGCTGGAGCGGAAACTGGCGGCCCGGAATAACATTTCCCGTGAGCAGGTGAATACCTTTCGATCCCAAAGGCGTACAAAGCCAAATATTGCCGTCAGCGTCTTCTGTCATCCCCGATATGTTGTCACTGGGAATCCTGTGCTGTATTGGCGCCCTCGAGGAATAATGGACGACTTCGGTGATCTGATTGTCGGCATCAAGGGTGAGGCGGTCGGCGCCGGCGTCCTGTGTGGCTACCCAAAGGCGCCCGTTGCGATCTTCCAGGATATTATATATCGCATTGGATGAAATGCTTTCAGGTACCCTTGGTTGGTGTTGAAAAACAGTGAATTGGTTGACTGAAGGGGCGTATTTGAGTAAGCCGTTGCCCGCGGTACCAATCCAAAGTACCCCGCCTCTTTCACGAAGGAAGGCAACGCCGGACCGCCAACTCATGGATTCAGGGGATTCAATTTTTTTAAATTGGTCTTCCCCGGGGTGATAATGGTAAAGACCGATGCTGTTGTTCATCCACACAGTCCCATCCTTGTCGGGGAACAAATAGAATGGTTCATCCATTAATCGTCCCAGGAAGCCGACCGATTCAAAGGGAGGAAGATAATGGCTGAAAAACTTTTTTTGATTGGGATCGAAGCGTTGCAGTGTGAAGCGTTCGCCCTTCAAACCGGTCGTGATCAGCCAAAGCTGCCCGTTCGCGTCGGCAAGCATGGTTTTAACGATCGGGTCATTCAGGTCATTAGGCTTATCATGCAGGGCGGAATAATGGTCCAGGATGTTTCCCCGGCTATCGAGTATAAAAAGGCCGTTTCCTTTTGTCCCCAGGGCTATATTCCCGGAGGGTAGTGCACATAATCCGGCGATTGGAGCCTGCTCCTTTATGTTTTCGAGGCGGAAAATCCGGGATTCTTTATAATCATAATAATGCAATCCTGTTTTTGTGGCAATCCAAAGCCGGTTGTTCCTTGCCGGCAGGATGGAAGATATAGTGTCGTCTTTTAAACTTTGCGGATCTCCCGCCGTGGAGTTGAACAGTTCTACGGCATATTTCTTCCCATAGTGGTTTGATTTGGATATTTTCCGCAATCCGTCTGTCGAGCGCACCCAGATGTTGCCCAGATGGTCCTGGAGGAATGTTCTGTTAAAATTCCAGGGGGATGCCACGATGGAAAAATCGAAAACAAAGAAGGTGCCCTGCTTTGAGTCCAGTACGTGAAATTTGGCGTAACTGCCGCCCCGGGCATACGTATTGGCCACCCAAATATTCCCATCCTGATCTTCCAGCAATTCACCTGTTGAGGACAGGTAGGGGAATTGTTGGAGAACAGGTACGGAATCCAGGTGGTATTTTTTAAATTGATATCCATCGTACCGGTACAAACCATCCCAGGTAGATACCCACAGGAAGCCCTGTCTGTCCTGAATGAGGTCGGCGATCATATTTGGGTTTTGGCCCTGGCTAATGTGGTATGCTTCGAAATTGACGAATTCTGTTTGCGCGGGTAAATGCAAATACCCCCCCAACATGAACAGGAGCAACGCCAGCCAGGCAAATGCGATATGGGAATGCCGCTTTTTCACAGCATATACATTCCCTCAAATATACATAATATTTTTCTTATATCGGAAAAAACGGGATCAATCCGGACACGCGGCCGGGGTTTCCATAATAGCAATACCAAGTTGACGGTTTCCTGTCGTTCGTTTACCCCAAACCGCCGTTTGTTGACGCCCGCTTCCCGCACATTTCCAATCCGGATATTCTTGCATAAAATTTTAAGAATTATGAGCAAGAACTTATCCATTCTCGCGGCCATACTTTTTCTGGCCGCCCAACTGCACGCCCAACTGGAGCCGGATGCCGGCAACTGGAAAACCTGGTTTATCGCCTCGGGCAAAGATTATCGCCTGGCCCCGCCGCCGGCCTGGAAAACAGAAATCGCCGAAGTGCTTTCCCGGCAAAAAGCACTCGATTCGGCCGGCCGGCAACAGATCACGTATTGGAACGCCGGGGCGCCCGGCTACCGCTGGCAGCCCATGGTGTTCCGCTTGTGGATGTCGGACACCACCTACAACGGCGCCCTGGCCTATATGCTGCTCGGTGCGGCCACCTACGATGCCACCGTAGCCGCCTGGGATACGAAGTACAACTACCAGCGTCCGCGCCCGTTTGCCGCCGATAGCCGCGTGAAAGTGAGTGCGCCGAAGCCGGAAAGCCCTTCCTATCCCTGCGAACATTCGGTGGCAGCCGGCGTGGCCGTTGCGCTGATCAGTCATTTTTATCCGGCCATGGCCGATTCTGCCCGGCGTATGGCCGACCGGCTGATGGCTTCCCGGATAGCCGCCGGCGTGGCTTTTCCCAGCGATACCCGGGCCGGTTTCGAATTGGGTAAAACCATCGCGGAAATCGAAATTGCGAAAACCAAAGCATACACGCCACAAATGGTCTGGGACAGGAAGGCGCCCCAGGGGCCGGGCTTATGGCGCGGCGACGCTCCCGCGGCCCCGCTTGCCGGCAGGTGCAAAACGGTGGCGCTGGACAGCAGCAGCCAGTTTCGTCCCGGGCCGCCGCCCGATTATGCCAAAGACATGGCCGAACTGAAAAACTTTAAACCTACCTTCGGTTCGATGGCCAATGCTTACTTCTATGGCAGCCAGCCCTTTTGGGAGGATTTGCTGCACAAAAAAGTGTTTGAGTACAACCTGCACCTGAATCCGCCCCGGGCAGCCCGTATGTACGCCTTTGCCGCGATTGCCTACTACGACGGGTTCGTGGCTTGCTGGGATGCCAAATATACCTATTGGGGCATCCGCCCGGAACAGTACGATACCACCTTTCAGCCCGTCCTGTTTCAGAGTCCGCCTTTCCCGGGCTATCCCTCGGGGCACGCGGCCGTCAGCGGTGTGCTGAGCGAGTTGTACGCCTATTTTTTTCCGGCAGAAAGCGCCTATTTCCGGCGCAAAGCCAAAGACGCGGCGGAGTCGCGGTTTCAGGGCGGTATTCATTTCCGGACGGATAACGAAGTCGGACTGGAAATGGGCCGTAAAATCGGCGCCGTGATCGTCCAAAAAGCAAAGGCCGACGGGGCCGATGCAGCGCTGCGGGATGGCAAAACAGCCGGCTCCGGGCCCGGCAAAAGACCCGATTGACTATGGGAGAATTGGCTATGAAAACAAAACGCTAAACAATGACGAATACTGACAACATCGCACTCAAAACCCGGGCGCGAACAGCCGGTTTCCTGTTTCTTGTCTGGATCATTACCGGCCTCTTCGGCCTGATGTACATCCCGGCGAAAATCAACATGCGGGGGGATGCCGCCGATACGGCCCGGAATATCCTGGCCAACGAATTCCTGTTCCGCACGGGCGTCGTGGTCGATCTTGCCGGCGCCGCCATCTGGATCTTGTTGGTTTTGGCTTTTTACCGCCTGTTCCGGCAGGTGCATGAATTCCAGGCCAAACTGCTGGTGGCGTTCGTCCTGGTGCAGATACCGGTCGTATTTATGACAGACGCCTGCAATATGGTCGCGCTTATGTTGTTTAAGGGCGATTTGATGAAGGCGCTCGATCTTGCTCAGCGGCAGGAACTGGCGGCAGTTTTTCTCAAAGTAAATACTTCCGTAACTTTGGTTCTGGAATTTTTCTGGGGATTATGGCTGTTGCCCCTGGCGTTGCTGACGTACCGCTCGGGTTTTTTACCGCGTTTTCTGGGAATTTGGTTGTTCGCCAACGGATTTGCCTATCTGATTGTGTGTCTGACGGGGATATTGTTCCCTTTGTACAGTGATACGGTTTACCAAATTGCCTTTCCCGTATTTTTCGGCGAGATGGCGCTGATGTTATGGCTGGTGATCAGGGGGGCGAAAGACAACGGTGCGCAGATGAAAAAGCATGAATACGAAAATTGATACAAAACGCCTGACCTTATTTTTCAAGATTGGCGCGGCATATTTGTTGGTTTGGGTATTGTACGACCTGACGAATTATCCATCCGTTGAATTTCAGCAGCGGGCGGTCAATGAGATATGGCGGGCGGTTCATATCGTCCTGGTCAATTACTGGTTCTTCGAACATACGCTGCCGGCCCTGCGATTCAGCTGGAAAGGGCTGCCGCGCAACATATTGTTGCTCGGCAGCCAGTTTTTATTGTATTCCTTCGGTTTGTATGCCTGGCGGTATTTGGGCATTGTCCTGTACATCCATACTTCTTTTAAGGAATATGAATCCCTTCGCGACGGGGCCTGTGACCAGTTTTCAGCCAGCATGTTTTCTGTTTTATTTTTTGCCGTAATACGCCATATTCACGATCATATAAAACTGAAGCAATCGGCGCAACAGCTGCTGATAGAAAAACAACAGGCGGAACTGAACTATCTCAAGTCGCAAACCAACCCGCACTTTTTATTCAATACCCTGAACAACATCTATTCCCTGGCTACCGACAAGTCCGACCTGGCCCCGGAATCTATTTTGCGGCTGTCGAAAATACTGCGTTTTATGTTGTATGAAACAAGCGGGAAACAGATCAGCATAGAACAGGAAGTGAAAGTCATCAGCGATTATATCGCCCTGGAAAAACTGCGGCACGACGAATCCCTGCGCGTCAGCTTTACCTATGACATCGAGGACATGAAACAAATGCTGCCGCCCCTGCTGCTGATCCCCCTGGTGGAAAATGCCTTCAAACACGGCGCCGCCGAAACGCGGCGCCTGCCCTTTGTCGATATTCACCTGTCGGTGGATAAGCGGCAATTATCTTTTCTGGTAAAAAATTCCGTGGAGAAGTCGCCCGAAGAGGGGCCGGTAAAAGAGAATATCGGACTGTCCAACCTCCGGCGGCAACTGGAGTTGCTCTATACCGATTATAAACTGATCGTGCAGCAACACGAATCGGAATTTGTCGCTATTCTGAAAATAAATCTGTCCAGCCATGTCTAAACTAAGGTGCATCATCGTGGAAGACGAACCCCTGGCGGTAAAAATACTGTCCGGATACATTGCACAGGTTCCATTCCTGGTGTTGCAGGGAACCTTCAAAGATGCCATCCTCGCCACGGAATTCCTGCAGGAAAACACCACCGACCTGATTTTTCTGGACATTCACCTGCCCAGGTTAAAAGGTATGGCTTTTTTAAAGACGTTGGTAGACCCGCCCGCGGTAATCGTTACCACCGCCTATCATCAATACGCGGTGGAAGGGTTTAACCTGAACGTAACGGACTACCTGCTGAAACCCTTTGAATTCGAGCGGTTTTTAACCGCCGTCAATAAGGTGAAAAACACCAGACGGGAACCGGCGGAATCCCCGGAAAAAGATTATATTTTCCTGAACGTGCAGAAAAAGCGGGTAAAAATCCTGTTTTCAGAGATTGCCTACATCGAAAGCCAGCGGGAATATATCAAAGTGGTGACCACCAGGGCGTCCTACCTCTCCAAAATGAGCACGCATGAAATAGAGGCGCTTTTGCCGGCGCATTTGTTCCGGCGGGTACATCGCTCTTTTATCATTTCGGTGGACAAGGTGCAATCCTACACCGCCGAATCGGTGGAGGTGAACGGCGTGGAAGTGCCGGTCGGGCGGGGGTACAGGGAGGTGGTGGAGGGGTTGTGAGGTGCCGAATTGCTTCGTGCCGGGCGCTCGTCTGCATCAGAGGCCGGAAATGTCTTTTATTTGTAAAAATATTTAAGACTATTTTGTCTTAAACTAAATCTAATTTAACTTTGCCCTGGTTTTACAGTGTGCAAAAACAGCCGCCGTTCCTTTCCGAACCATTAAATAAATTAAATGATATGGCTTTTATCGATGTAACCAAAATTGAACCCCGCCTTAAACACCCGACTATTTTTGAACAATTCGACGCCCTGAAAGGAGGCGATACGCTGGTGATCCACAACGACCACGATCCGAAACCGTTGTACTATCAGATGGTTGCCGAACGCGGCCAGGTGTTCGACTGGGAATACCTGCAAGAAGGCCCGGAAACATGGGAAGTGCGGATCACGCGTCTGCGCTCCGGCGAGCAACCCGCGACCATCGGCGAGTTGGTTGCCGCGGATTACCGCAAAGCGGAAGTATTTCGCAAATTCGGACTCGACTTTTGCTGCGGCGGCAAAAAATCGGTGGAACAGGCCTGCCGGGAAAAAGGACTCGATGTGCACGCATTGAAAAAAGAACTGGCCGACCTGGACAATCAGGGTGGCGAAAAAGGTCAGGATTTCGATCAATGGGCGCTCGACACACTGGCCGATTATATCGTGGATACCCACCACCGCTATGTAAACGAATCGACGCCGATCCTGTATGAACTGACCCAAAAAGTGGCCCGCGTACACGGCGACCGCCATCCTGAACTGATCGATATTGCCGATCATTTCGACGCGGTGGCACAGGAACTGCGCATGCACATGCACAAGGAAGAACGTATCTTGTTCCCATACATCAAAGCTATGGCCGAGGCTGAGCGGGAAGGCCGGCCGCTGCCGCGGGCGCCGTTCGGCCCGGTGCAAAACCCAATCCGGATGATGGAAGCCGAACACGAATCGGCCGGCGGCGATATGGCGGCCATTCAGACCCTGAGCGGTAACTACACGCCGCCGGCCGACGCCTGCACGTCGTACCGGGTGCTGTTCGCCAAACTGCAGGAATTTGAGCAAGATTTGCACCAACACATTCACCTGGAAAATAATATCCTTTTTCCGAAAGCCGTCGCATTGGAAAGCGCGCCTCAACCGGCCTGAACAATAGAACCTAACACTATGACCTCTCGGAAGCCGGCGTAAAAAAGGAATATCACGCCGGCTATGATGAAACGGAAGCCGGGCTTATTTCTGAACGAGTCAGCGCCGAAG
>JAKLJF010000238.1 GCA_023151335.1 Thermoanaerobaculia bacterium
CGGAAATAGGTACCGCTCAGCGTTTCCGTTGGTTTTTGGTTGCGAAGCCCCCTGACAATTTCCCATCGCCCGATTAATGCAGAATTGTTGGTCTTCGTTTCATCTTCGCAGGATAAAACGAACAACACAGCGGAAAAGCACATCAAGGGAATAAGAGAGAGGCGTGCAAGCATTGTAGAATTATTTACTTTAACTCCGCGAAGCCGAAACCCAAATGAGGAAATTCACCAAATCCGGCGTAATAGCAAAATTCCATGAGCGGCACCGGCATACTCACTTCAAATTCGAAAACGAAGCCCCTGAGTTGTGAAATACTTTCCGGGTTTGGTTTGAGGTGAATCAACCGGGATTTGGCCTGACCCAGCAACCTGAATTGCATGGGGAACGAGGGATCGAGCAATTTCAGCGCGGCCAGCGATTTATATTGCATGGCTGCCTTAAAGCGCCGGACTGCATGGTTGAAAAAACTGATATCATAAGCTTCGTTGTCCGGTAAAAGATACAAATTAGCGGCTTTACCTTCTTCAACGGTGGTGATCGAAATGGGCGACACAGCCTTAAACTGCATGGTGTCTTTAAAAAGCGGACGGGGCATTATTTGCCAGTGCTTTACTTCAAATTGCGCGGGACGTCCTTCCACCGTGCCAAGCGTCAGGGGCAACTGACGGAATAAATGGACGATCTGCTGCTCAAAGGCAGGATCGAGGTATATGGAAACGCTCAGCTTTACCTGGTTGCCCAGTAGTTTGAACTCCTGCTTTACCTGATCCATTTCATAGGGGTAAATAGCCAGCGAACTAAACGAAAATAGCTTGAAATTACGGGAATTAAGGTCAAAACCCCGCTGCTGTACCCATGCAGACAGCTCTGCCCCGGCGTTGGAGAGTACCGAAAATATCCAGTTGGAAATTTCCGATTGGTAATTTATTGGAATAATGGCGCCTTTCTGACACGAAAGGCTGAACTGGATGCGCATAGTCGTTTATTAAGATTAAAGAAAAGATTAAGTGCCCAGATGAAATAACTGCTTTGGTTCGAATTCCCTCCTAAGGTCATCTTTTCGCCGCGAAAAGTACGGAAAAGTTAAAAACGGCAAGAAAAAAAATAAAAAAAGGGCTTCCCGGCCCGAAGAATTACCCGCTCTGCTATGTGTGCCACTCGATCTCTGACAGTCCGCCTGGCACGAACATCCCTCTGTACAGCAGCAGCCGACGCGCAATATCGGCAAGCAGGTTGAATTCTTCATTGACACGGGAAAGCCCGGCAAGAATTAAGCGTGTTGTGAGCGCGGCACTCAGGAGATTACACGGGAATGCCGGCTGTCAATTGATTAAAAAAAGCGCACCTGTAGGCGGGGGCCCGGTTTCATTACGGTTATACAGCCTGATCACGTCATCCGAATACCGGCAGATTACGGTCATGGTGTAGTCATCTCAACAATGATGTAATCACGGTCGTCACCGGGGTTTGTACGATCTTTTTTAGTAGTTTGTTCGGTTTGTTTTGGCGTTAAAAAGTCAGTTTTCAAATTTCCAAAAAGCAGACTGAGCATTAAAAGGATGTAGTACGGCATGGCGCGGAAACTTTTGTGTGTCAGAAAATCTGTGTCAAAAGTCCGGCCACAACTACCTTAAAAAAAGGACAAAATTGCCCGTTTCAATCCATGCAGATTGAAGATCAAAACACTTTTCCGCCCGCTTCTAACTTGCAGGAAAAATTATTCATACACCGGCTTACATACATCAGCCATGATAAATATAATATAACAGATTATTTATCGCATTTTTAAATATTTGGTCTTTTTTATATTAAACCATTTATATGATCTTAAATTATCATTTCGGCCTTTTCACAGCCGGCGTATTAAAATCTGCGGTTTGCCGTTTTATTTAAAGATTTGATTTTAATTTTGACCAATCTTTGCCGCCGTCAGTTTGCCATTGCCCAAAAAATGACTCCAAAAAATTGCCCGTAAAACATTTCTTGCTGTTCAATCCGTGAAATGTTAGGGCAAAATTCCATTCTTTTTTGTCTCAGAAACAGGACAAAATCGCAAAATTCAATCCATGCAGATTTTTGTTATGACCGATTTTTACCCACCAGGCGCTTAAATTTACCCAAATGGAATTTGAAGTTTTAAAAGACCTGGTCCGGATCATTACCCGAAACAAAGTAAAACAAATCGAAGTGCTGGGCAATCCCGGGCAGGATAACAGCCGTACGGAAGAGCTTTACGAGGGTATTGGCAAAGAACGGTTCACATCGGATGACGAGGCGGCCAAATTTTTTTTCGGTACCAACGAGAAGGACCCCAACTACCGCAAGCTGCGCAACAAACTGATCCGTCAATTAATCAACACATCTTTCTTTATCGATGTGCAGCAGCCCATGTTCAGCGAACGCAGCAAAGCCCAATATCACTGTTACCGGGATTACGCTGCGGCTTTTATCCTCCGGACGCGGGAGGCACATAAAGCAAGCGTTTACCTGCTTCAACAAGTGCTGGAGCAGGCCATTAAATATGAGTTCACCGAGCTGACGGCCGATATTTGCCAGCAGTTGCGAACCCAATTCGCCCGCACACCGGGCGACCAGGCCAGTCATGAAAAATATAGCACCCTGCACCGCCTGTACGAAGAGAAAAGATACTGGGAGGTAAAAGCGCTTGATTATCACGAAAACCTGATTCATCACTACATTACCGGCCGGTCAGCAAGCCCGGAAGTGCACCAACTGGCGAATCAGTACTTTGAAGAGCTGATGCCCATGGCCGCCCGTATAGATACCATTCAATTTTACCTCTACACCTACAGCGTAGGGGTGATAAAATATCTGTCGGTAAATAATTGCGCCACGACCATTGAAATTTGCGATGAAGCGCTTTCTCTCATTCAAAACCGGAAAAGCAGCTACAGTGGTGCGCTGATCTCATTTGCTATCCAGAAACTGGCTTGTCTGACTCAACTGCGCCTGAATGAAAAGGACGACGAAACCGGTAAATATTGTTTGAATTTAGTGGAAGAAGGCGGTTTCAACTGGTTCCGGGTGATGGAACTCCTGTTTTACAACCGCATTTACAATCACCGGTATCCCGATGCGCTTGAAATTTTTACCAAGGCCGTTCAACACCCCCGTTTTCAACTGTTAAGCGGCAGCTTCCGCGACCTTTGGACGCTCTGTGGCGGTTATCTGCATTTGCTGGCTGCATTGGGAAAATTAAATGGCAAAGAGGTGGAAGAAGCCGCCGGATTTTTCAGAATGGCTAAATTCAAAAACGATTTTGAAGTATTGGACAAGGAAAAAGCCGGCATGAACATTCCGCTGGTGTTGCTGCCTGTGATGTACAGTATCGCCACGGGCGCCTACGAGGAGGAATTTGGCCGGTCGATCGAGGCCTTGGATAAGTATCGCAAACGGTACCTGGAGAATGACACCAACCGCCGCAGCGCCATTTTCCTTAAAATGCTCCTGGCCCTGGCAAAGAAAAACTTTGAAGGCGACCAGGCGCTGCGAAAAATGGAAAAAGAATGGATACAGCTCCAACAACTTCCCCCACAAATGGGCGGGCAATCATTCGCAGTGGAAATTATCCCGTACGAAGATTTGTGGGGGATGTTGTCGGGTCGTTAATCAGGAATCAAAAAATGAATCGTACTGGTTGCCGCCGCGCTCCTGCCGGTCCGGCACTTTCACCGGCGTATTCAGGTCCAGCACCTCGGACGGATTGTTGGCTTTGGCTATAATACTTGCCTTGTCTTTGCCCAGCAGGAAAGAGACGCCCTCTTTTTCCCATTTCTCGAGCATTTCCAGGCCTTCTTCCTCAAACACGCCGTTTTGCAGGTCGATGGATTCCATGAAATTTTTGGACATATCCATGAAACGCTCCATTTCGCCTACTTTTTGACCGACGTCTTCTGCCATGGCTTCCAACGCCATGTCATACATATATTTTTTATCGCTGTTGCCGCTCAGAATGTTCATAGCCGAGCGAATAGCCGAATGGCTGGCCTTGATGGCTTTGTATTCCTGTTCTTTTACCACTACCTGGTCGCTCAGGTCTTCCAGCATGATCTCGGAATTTTCGTACATTTTGGTCAGCACCCGGTACAGCACCTCCATCCGTTTGTACAGGTCTTCGAGTTTCATGTTCGATTCCTGCAAGCGGCCCGCTTTGCGCGCTTTCAGCACCATAATGGCTTCCCTGCCGGTTTCTTTGGCTTTGCTGGCCATGCCAAGATTCGTCTGGATTTCCCGCTGGTTGGTCCGGATCATTTCCGACAATTTGTACATCTGCCCTTTCAGGCGGCTGATCTGGGTATTCATCGAACCCAGGTTATCTTTCAGCTCTTCGATGTAACTCTTCAGAATGCCAATCGGATCCAGTTGCACAAAAATACCGGTAATCCAGCGCATGACCGACTTGTACATGTACCAAACCAGGTTGCGCGTCTTCGGATCCAGCACCACATAAATGACGCCTGCCAGCGCGGCAAGCAATCCGGCCAGGTACAAGGTATTCTGCGCCAGTTCAATCAGGGTTGGCAACGCCTTATATAAGAGGAATCCGCCCCCTAAAACAATGGCGGCCATAAACAATCCACCGGTTACGCCTTCGGGGCGCTCCCAGAATCCTTTGGGTTTTATCGGTTGCAGATCAGTGCTCATGTATCAGCAAAGGTGTTTTATACGTGAAAATGAAAGGTGCAAATATGCGCATCACACGGATATTTCAGCTCCGGAAAATACTGCCGAGAAACATTCGTACAGCCCGGCGGAAACGGTCGTTTACAAAATATAATATGATAAAAGCCAGAACAAAAACCCAAAACAGGTTAATTACAACGTGTAATGCTTTGAAAATGAGCCATAAAATCAACAGCCCAGCGATAAAGGCGATGATCGGGTTCTTAAGTAAGTCGTTCATTTTTAGTTGTTTTGTTTTAACGGTAAAAAAAACCTGAAGCCAAATTCCTTGTTCGAACAAGGCTCCATTTCAGCGGGCCAAAAATGAAGGGGTCTGATGTGGCTGTCCCAAATTCGTCGGCGACAATCCGGGAATTTCGGACAAAGTAAAGCAAAATGAAGGATGAATTGATTGGGCAGGAATGAAATATTTCAGCGTCTAAACATAATTTTACGCCATAAATCAGCCGGTCGACAGCAGACGATCTCTTATGACATTTGATATCACCATTCCCGTACTGAACGAGGAAGAAACCCTGGACCGCCAGATCCGAATCCTGCACGACTTTCTGTGCCGGCATTTCCCCGACCGCAGCCAATGGCATATTGTGATTGCCGACAACGGCAGTACCGATCGGACAGCGCACATCGCCGAGTCGCTGACCGGCGAATTGCCGGAAGTGCAGCTCGTACGGGTTCCGGAAAAAGGCGTGGGGCTGGCCCTTAAAACGTCATGGACTCAAAGCAGGGCCGACATGGTGGGGTATATGGACCTCGATCTGGCCACCGACCTGCAACACTTTATTCAGGCCTACAATGCCCTGGCATCCGAAGGATTTGACCTGGTATACGGCACGCGGCTCCATCCCAAAGCCCGCGTTATCGGCCGTACCCTGAAGCGGGAAATTACCTCACGGGTGTTCAATTTTATCGTAAAAATATACCTGGGCACCCGCTTTTCCGACGGCATGTGCGGGTTTAAATGGCTGAAACGCGAATTTGTGCGCCCGCTTATGGAAGGCGGCGCTGTCAGCAACGGCTGGTTTTTCAGCACGGAACTGCTGGCCGTAGCCGAATGGAAAGGGCTGAAATTATGCGAACTGCCGGTAAGATGGACCGATGATACCTCTGCCAGTAAAGTAAATATCGGCCGGTTGGCCAGGCAATATCTGCGCGCGATGGCTGTGCTGAAAAAACGCAAACCCCGGGCATGAAAAAAAAATCCCTCGTACTTGGTACCGCCCAATGGGGCTGGACTGTCCCGCGCGAAGAGGCATTCCGCATCCTCGATGCATGGCTTAGCGCCGGCTATCGCCACATTGATGCGGCCACCAACTACCCGATCAATAAAAATCCGGCAGATTTCCGGGCTGCGGAAAAGATTTTGACCGAATATATTCAGGCGAATGGCCTTCACGACCTGGATATCACCATGAAAATCGGGGCGCTTGACAATATGCGAACGCCGGACATTAACCTGGCCCCTTCATTTATCCTGATGATGTCGGAAGAGTACAAACGGATTTTGGGTGAAAACCTGGGGGGGATCATGTTTCACTGGGATAACCGGTCGGAAACAGGCGAAATACGGGGTTCGCTGGAAGCCCTGGCCGCGGTTCAACAAAATTTGCGCCTGCGCCCCGGCATTTCCGGCATCAGGCATCCCGAATCCTATGATGTTGCCAACCGGGAGCTGAGTCTGATCTTCGATATCGAGGGCAAACACAACGTATTATATTCCGATATTCCGCGTTATGCGCCGTTTTTCTCATTGGAATCCGGCGCTCACAAGAGTCCTGTTCATCGTTTTTATGCCTATGGCATAAATGCGGGGGGCCTGAAACTGGATGGCCCATACCCTGCAGGAAGTACATTTCTCGTCCGTGGTGGCGAGCCGGAAAAAGCAGCGTCCTTGTTAGCGCAAATCCGGTCGAGGCTGACTGACTGGAACCTCGCCTTCGTGCGCCCGCCGGTGCGGAGCATGAACCATCTCGGACTGATCTTTGCCGGACTGAATCCGGCGGTATACGGCATCATTTTAGGCCTGCGCACGGTAGCGCAAATGCAGGAAACCCTGGATTTCTGGCGAAATCTGGAAACTTATGATTACGGGGATATCTGGCAGGCGCTGGAGAAACAGATTACCTTACACCCACAATGAATAAACCGGAACATTTCGACGCTATTGTTGTCGGCGGCGGCATATTCGGCTGTTATGCAGCACTTTACCTGGCCGGACAGGGCCGGAGAGTGGCATTGCTGGAAAAGGAATCCCGTTTATTTCAGAAAGCATCGCTGGTCAATCAGGCCCGGCTGCACGGCGGATACCACTATCCGCGCAGCATTGCCACCGCTGCACTGAGCGATGAACACAAGGAGCGGTTCACCGCCGAGCACCGGCAATTTGTGCATTTCTCTTTCGAGCAGTACTATGCCATCGACCGTTTCGGCTCGTTTACCGATGCAGAACAATTCGAGCGTTTTTGCCGGCACCTGCAAATCCGCTGTGACCGGGTATTGACGCATCCTCTTTTTAATTTCAACCGCCTCGAAGCTTTATACCGGACGGAAGAATATTCCTTCGATCCGGTGTTGCTCCGCGAATATTATACGAGCCGGGTGGAGCAACACCCGGATATAACGGTCCTGAAATCCATTCATATACGCGCTGCAACAGCGGATGGCCCTTACTGGCTCATCGAACTCCATACTTCAAACTTCAAACTTCAAACTCCCCTGGTCATCATTG
>JAKLJF010000239.1 GCA_023151335.1 Thermoanaerobaculia bacterium
CTTACCACCGGATTCGGCGTGGCAGCTATTCCCGTTTCGGCCTTTTACGCCAATGCCAAGGATGAAAAAGTGATCCGGTTTTGTTTTGCAAAAACGGAAGATCTGCTGGAAAAAGCGGGCAAATTGCTGGAGCGGGTGTAAACCTATCCGGCACTGAATATTTCCCGGAACCGCTCAAAATACAAGCCTACGTGATAGCCGTCCATCATTGCGTGGTTGACTTCCACGGAAAAAGGCAACAACAAACGTTCGCCCTGGGCATAAAACTTGCCAAACATGATTTTAGGGATCGTATCGCCAGGTACCCGGCGCCGGGCATGTTTAAAACTGGTAAATGAAATCCAGGGAATAACGGAAAAGTGAAGCAAATCCTGGGCGTCGTGCCTCGGATCCAATCCCGGCTTTTCCCGCTCGCGATCGATGACGGTTTGCGCCTGCCGGATAAAAGTATCACGATCGGGCAGAAAATCGAAATAACAGTACCGGAATGAATTGTCCGGCATCAGCACAGTGGAGCCGCAGTGGATCGTATCGTAACTCACCACCTGTTCCCCGAGCAGGCGATAGCGGAAAACGTCGATCTCGTTGGCGGCCTTCGTAGCATAGAAAAGGCTGTTCAGAAAAAAAGAACTGCCTTCCGATTTGCAGCGCCGGTATCCTTCAGTAATATCAACGGGCCCGGTAATATTGAAAAACGGGTCATCGTAGTTTTTGAAAAACTCGAAGGCAGAACGCCGGTTCCACTTTTCCAGGTTGATGATCGTAAACATGAGGCTAAGATAATGGCGGATTGCGGATTACGGATTGTTCCGGAAAGGGGAATGTTCCAGATGGTGGCGGATCAGATTACCGCAAAAAAAGAGGCAAAGATAGAGGGCTATCGTCCCCAGTACCACGAGCCATTTCGACCAGTTCTGCATGATCAGCAGGTCGTAGAGCCCATGTAACAGGGTGGCCAGGCCGAGGCCAAATGCCAGCAGCAGCCGCTGCCGGGCAGGATTGAATTTGGCCAGTCCCGTGAAATACCCCTGCACGATGGCAAAAGTAAGATGGGCCGGCACAGCGGTCAGAGAACGCACCAGCACCGTATGCATTCCAAAACGATCGGCATACGCCACGTTTTCCCAGGTGGCAAAGCCCATGGCGATCAGCACGGCATACACGATGCCGTCGAGCGGTTCGTTGAAAAACTTAAATGGAAACGCCAGCAGGAGTAGCAGGATAAACTTCGCTATCTCTTCGATGAACGAAAGCGCGACAAAAGACAGAACGATCGTTTGGGCCAGGTCGTAAGGCGGCGCCGGCATACCGGAAACCACCCAACGCTCCGCCGAAACAGCCGGCACGGTAGCCGCGGCGCCGAGGATAAAACACAGGACCAGCGGTACGAGCGGCTCGCGTTCGTACTTATCGATCCGGAAGATAGCATAACTGATGATCAAACCGGGTAATATGGCCAGCAGCAATAACAGCGGATTCACGGCGGCAGCGGTATGCAGCAGTCTTTAAACTACGCAAAGGTAGTCAAACCGCACACCTTCTGATAACGTTCAATCCCCGACTGCTAAACATCTAATGCTAAACCACTCTAAACCCTTCTAAACCACTCTAAACCCTTCTAAACCACTCTAAACCAGCATCACACATCAAAGCTCACCACCACTTTTTTACTCTTGGGATGCGATTGGTAGGTCAGCACGTAACCGGCGGCCACCTCCTCCGGTTCCAGGCCGTAGCATAGTTCCATCGCCACCTCGCCTTCCAGCACCCGGGCTTTGCAGGTACTGCATACGCCGCCCTTGCAGGAAAAAGGCAGGTCGGCGCCGGCGCGCATGGCGGCGTCCAGGAGCGTACTTCCGTCGGAGAGCAGGGTAAAATCAAATTGCTGACCATCCTGGATCACCGTTACGGAAGCGTCGAAAGCGCTTTGCTGCGACACGACGGTATTGGCCGCGGGCCGTTGCGGAATGCCGGCAGTGGAAAACAATTCGTAGTGTATTTTCTTCGGATCGACTCCCAACGCTTCCAGGGTGGATTTTACCTCGAAAGTCATCGCTTCCGGGCCGCAGAGGAAAAAGGCGTCCACTTCCGCGGGTTGAAACAGCAAACGGGCGTACGCGCGGCACTTGTCAGCGTCGATCCGGCCGTGGAACAGATCGGCGCCCAGCGATTCGCGGCTCAGCACGTGATGCACAGCCAACCGGGCAGGGTAACGGTTTTTCAGTTCTTCCAGCTGTTCGCGAAAGATAATCTGGTCGAAACCCCGGTTGCCATAAAACAGGATAAAGCGGCTGTTCGGTTCTTCGTGCAATACGCTTTTCAGGATGGAAATCACCGGCGTGATACCGCTACCGGCGGCAAATGCCACGTACAGATTTTTGTGGAGCGAATTTGTTTCTGCAAAAAAACGACCCTGAGGCGGCATTACCCGCAGCTCGTCGCCAATACGCAAATGCTCGTTGGCAAAGGTGCTGAACACACCGCCCGGCACTTTTTTGATGGCTACCCGCAGCTCGTTTTCGTGTGGCGCCGTACAAAGCGAGTATGAACGGCGTTGATCCGATCCGTCGATATTCGCGCGCAAAGTGAGATGTTGGCCGGCGGTGAACCGGAACAGTTCGCGCAGGTCTTCCGGAACATCGAAGGCCACCGAAATGGTATCGGACGTTTCGCGTCGCAAACCGTGTACGCGAAGGGTGTAGAATTTGGTAGATGCAGACATATTGGTTGCCGCGCCATGTAAAAAAGTGAAGACACGAGTTGCGCTCATGTCTTCACTTCTTAAGTTTATGAAGGTTTATATGGTTTATGAAGGTTTATAAACCCTCATAAACCATATAAACCTTCATAAACTTATTACGCCAGTCCGTTGACGAATTTCATCAAACCGCTTTTCAGGTTGGCGGCTTTATTGCGATGAATATTGCCCCGTTTGGCCAGTTTGTCGATCATGCTGACCACTTTGGGCAAAAAGTCGGCGGCTTCCGCCTTGCTCTTTACAGCGCGCAGGTTTTTGATCGCCGTACGCGTCGTCTTTTTGAAATAGCGGTTCTGCAGACGACGCTTCGCGTTCTGACGGATGCGTTTGAGTGCGGAACGATGGTGTGCCATATCGGTAAAAAATCGTTAATTCGTGATGCGGTGAAATGACCCGGACATACCCGGTTTGTTTTTTGGGCGGGCAAAGGTAGGTGTTTTTCCCTGAAAAAGAAGGAGAAAATAAAAATTCTTTCATCCATTTTCAGGACTTGTTGTTTTAAGCCCGGAACGATGCCCGGCGGATTATTTATGATTTGGCATTTATATTTGCTTTTAGTGCTAATTTTGCCGGGTTTTTTCTTAAAAGCCTGATTTTGAATCCATTTAAAGAAAATTCTCTTTTTATACCTGAACGATGAAAGATTTTTCAGCGGTTTCCAACGCGCACCCCCAGTATATTGAAACCCTGTACCGCTCCTGGCTCGCCAATCCCGACTCGGTGGAATCGGACTGGAGCCTTTTTTTCAAAGGCTTTGATTTTGCGCTTTCTTCGGCCAATGGCGACGGCGCGGCGACAGCCGGCAGCCCCGGCGTCGCGGTGGATATTCACCGGGAATTCGGCGTACTCGGCCTGATCCACGGTTACCGCGACCGGGGACACATGCTGTCGACCACCAACCCCATCAAACCGCGCAGAGACCGCAAGCCGAAACTCGACCTGGCCGATTACGGCCTGAGCGAGGCCGACCTCGACCGGAAATTCGCCGCGGGTTATGAAATTGGTATGCCTGACGCAACCCTCCGCGAAATCGTGGATCGCCTGAAAAAACTGTACTGTGGCAACATCGGCTTTGAAAACGCCCATATCCACGACAAGGAACGCCGCCTTTGGCTGCGCCAAAAAGTGGAAGGCCGCAACCTGGCGCCCGACTACGGTTTCCCGCTGGAAAAGAAAAAACGGATTTTGCAAAAACTGAACGGCGCCGTGGTATTCGAACAATTCCTGCACACCAAGTTCGTAGGCCAGAAACGTTTCTCGCTCGAAGGCGGCGAAGCGACCATCCCGGCCCTCGACGCGATCATTACCACGGCTTCCGAAAGTGAGATACCGGTGCAGGAAATCGTGATCGGCATGGCCCACCGGGGGCGCCTGAACGTACTGGCCAATCTGCTGGGTAAAACTTATGAGCAGATCTTCACCGAATTCGAAAGCAAAACCATTCCCGACCAGAGCTTTGGCGACGGCGACGTGAAATACCACCTGGGTTACTCTTCGCAGGTAACCACCCTGCACGGCAAGCAAGTGTACCTTAAACTGCTGCCCAACCCCTCCCACCTCGAAGCCGTCGATCCCGTGGTACTGGGCTTTGCCCGGGCCAAGGCCGACGCGCTTTATCAATCGGAATACGACCACATTCTGCCCATCCTGATCCACGGCGACGCGGCGCTGGCCGGGCAGGGTATCGTGTACGAGATCATCCAAATGAGTCAGCTACCGGGTTATTACACCGGCGGCACCATTCACTTCGTGATCAACAACCAGATCGGGTTTACCACCGGCTGGGACGAAGGCCGCTCCAGTACCTACTGCACTTCGGTGGCCGAAGTAGTGCAGGCGCCCGTGTTCCACGTGAACGGCGACGACCCCGAAGCCGTGGTTTTTGCCGTGGAACTGGCAGCCGAATACCGCCAGCATTTCAACTCGGACGTGTTTATCGACATGGTTTGCTATCGCAAATACGGCCACAACGAAAGCGACGAACCGCGTTTCACACAACCCGATCTTTACGCCGTTATCGCCAGTCACCGCAATCCGCGGGAAATATATACCGACATCCTGGTGCACCGCGGCGACCTCGACCGCGAGCTGGCACAGGAAATGGAGACCGCTTTCCGCAATGACCTGCAAGCCCGCCTCGACAACGCCCGGCAACAAAAATTGCCCTATGTTTACCAGGAAACGGAACTGGCCTGGAAAAAACTCCACTTTGCCAGCGACGACGCGGAATTTCAGGAATCGCCCCCGACAGGCCTGCCGCGCAAGGTGATCGACCACTTACTCGACCACCTGCTTCACCTGCCCAAAGACTTCCACCCCCTCCCGCAGATCACCAAACTGCTGGAAGGGCAGCGCAATCTGGTTCAATCCGGCCAGATCGACTGGGCGCTCGGCGAACTGATGGCTTATGGCTCATTGTTGCTCGAAGGCAAAGACGTGCGCATGAGCGGGCAAGACGTCAAACGCGGCACCTTCAGCCACCGCCACTCCTGCCCCGTGGATGCTCAAAGCTACCACCGGATCAACCGCCTGGACAATATTTCCCCGAAACAGGGCCGTTTCCTGATCTACAACTCCCTCTTGTCCGAATACGCCGTATTGGGTTTCGAATACGGTTATGCCTACGCCAATCCGGATGCGCTGGTGATCTGGGAAGCCCAGTTCGGCGATTTTGCCAACGGCGCCAGTACGATAGTCGACCAGTTTATTTTCGCCGGCGAATCCAAATGGCGCCGGATGAACGGTATGGTAATGCTGCTGCCGCACGGCTATGAAGGTCAGGGCCCTGAGCACTCCTCGGCGCGTCTGGAGCGTTACCTGCAGGGTTGCGCCGCCAACAACGTGTCGGTAGCCAACGTTACCGCTGCCAGCAATTTTTTCCACCTGATCCGCCGTC
This sequence comes from Thermoanaerobaculia bacterium, assembly GCA_023151335.1. Taxonomy (GTDB): domain Bacteria; phylum Bacteroidota; class Bacteroidia; order Chitinophagales; family Saprospiraceae; genus M3007. Next base: position 5,655 of record JAKLJF010000239.1, read on the forward strand.
AACTGGCGCGCCCCTTCCGCAAGCCGCTGATCGTGATGTCGCCCAAATCCACCTTGCGCCCGCCGTACAACCTCGGGCAGATCAGCGAACTGGAGGAAGGCGCCCGCTTCCGCGAATTGCTCGACGATCCCAAAGCGGAACCTTCCAAAGTGAAAAAACTGCTGGTTTGCAGCGGGAAAGTGTATTACGACCTGCTCAAACGCCAGGAGGCGGAAAAACGCTCCGACGTGGCGATCATCCGGCTGGAACAAATTTACCCGTTCCCGAAAACGCAGTTCGAAACGTTGCTGAAAAAGTATGGCAAGGCCAAACTAACCTGGGTACAGGAAGAGCCGGCCAATATGGGCGCCTGGGGATACCTGGCACTCAATCACAGCGAATACGGCTGGACGCGCGTGAGCCGCCCCTCGGCCGCAAGCCCGGCTACCGGATTCCCCAAAAAACACGAAAAAGAGCAGCAGGAGATCGTGAATACAGCCTTTGAAAAATGATCAGCAACTTTTGAGCAGTTCCCGGACCAGGGCGCTGAGCCTGGGTTCGGCAGCTGCCGCGATATTGATCACGTCTTCCACACTGGTTTCTTTGATGACGGCGGGTGGGAAGGCCACATTGGTGACGAGCGACAACATCAGCACCGGCAGATCAATATGGCGTGCCACCAATACTTCCGGTACGGAGGACATGCCGGTACAATCGCTGCCCAGGCGGCGTAGCATGCCGTATTCTGCCGGCGTTTCGAGGTTGGGGCCCTGCAAAGCAGAATACACCCCTTCGAAAGCCCGGATACCGAGTTTTTTTGCCGCGGCCAGGGCCCCCGCCCGTAAATCTGGGTCGTAAGGCGCCGACATGTCCGGGAAGCGGGGCCCAAGGCGTTCGTCATTGGGGCCGCGCAAGGGGTTTTCGGGCAATAAATTGATATGGTCGCGTACCACCACGATGTCGCCACCCTTGAAATGCGGGTTGATACCCCCGGAGGCATTTGTAATGATCAGCCGCTCGATGCCCAGCGCTTTGAGTACCCGTACGGGAAATGTTACCTGCTGCATCGTCCAGCCTTCGTAATAATGAAGCCGGCCGGCCATGACGACCACGGGATGCCCTTCGAGGCGGCCGAAGACCAATTTGCCCTGGTGGCTTTGAACGGTGCTGACGGCAAAATGCGGCAATTCGGAGTATGGGATGGCGGCCTCCACGTCCACTTCCGATGCAAGATTGCCCAGACCTGTGCCGAGAATTATACCCGTGCGCGGCTGAAACGCCGTGCGTTGCCGGATGGCAGCAGATGTTTCCTGTATTTGTTCGTAAAGCATTTTATAACTATAACATTGTGGTCAGCATGAGGATCGCACGGGAATCAATCCACCAACATGGCCCGGCGATCCAGTTCCTGTTGTTTGATGCCTTCCGGCAATTCCCGGAATTCGTATTGCTGGTTGCGTAATTGAGGTACAAAACCGGCTTCCCGAATCGCCCGCTGGATACCGTCGGCGGTGAAACGGAACCGCGCCCCGGCAGCCGACACAACGTTTTCTTCGATCATGATACTGCCAAAGTCGTTGGCCCCGGCGTGCAGGCATACCTGGGCGACCTGTTTGCCCACGGTAAGCCAGGAGGCCTGGATATTGATCACATTGGGCAACATAATGCGGCTCATGGCGATCATGCGTACGTATTCGTCGCCCGTAACGGCGTTGCGGGCGCGTTTGAGTTTTTTCAGGATGGTGTCTTCATCCTGAAAAGGCCAGGGGATAAATGCGAGAAAACCCTTGGCG
>JAKLJF010000023.1:0-10415 GCA_023151335.1 Thermoanaerobaculia bacterium
CAGGTTCAGGTCGTGGCCGGCATTCAGGCCGATGCCTATTTTTCCGGCTTCCCGGGCGGCTTCCGTATAAGGGGCGACGGCCGTGGCCGGCCCGGAGGGGAAATCGTGGGCATAAGGACCGGTGTACAATTCGACGCGGTCGGCGCCGGCTGCTTTGGCGCCCTCCACCATTCGGGGGTCAGGGTCGACAAATACGGACACGCGGATATTTTTCACATGCAAGGCAGCTATTATATCCATCAGGAGATGGGCATTGGATACGGTATCCCAGCCGTGGTCGCTCGTGAGTTGAGCGGTGGTATCTGGCACCAGGGTGCATTGGTGAGGCGGATTGGCCAGCACCAGGTGCATAAATTCAGGCGTGGGGTTCCCCTCGATGTTGAACTCCGTCGTTACCACCTCGCGCAGGGCCGGAATGTCGTCGAAACGGATATGCCGCTGGTCGGGCCGGGGATGAACGGTGATTCCCTGCGCGCCGAAGGCCTCGCAGTCCTGCGCCACCTGGATCAGGTTGGGGAGGTTGCCACCCCGCGAATTGCGCAGCAGCGCCACTTTATTGATATTGACGGAAAGCCGCACCATTTCCTGTTATCTTTGCCGCAAATGTAATGGTTGCATGGAAGAAGCAAGTCCAATCCGGCGGGAAGAACCGTCAGAATTTTTTCACCCGCCAGTCTATCACCCGCCGTCCGGCCCAGGGGTTGCGCTGGTGTTGATGGTTTTACTCGGATTTTCGCTGTTGTTCTCTATTGCCGGCGCCATGGTGTTTCAGGGTATCGCCCAACTGGCCGGCTGGGAAATGTCGGTGATGTCCGGTATGCTGGCGCCCGATGCGCCGCCGGCCGAGCGTTGGCAAATGCGGTTATTACTGGGGATCAGCCAGTTTACCACTTTTATCCTGGCCGGCTGGGTCACGGTGCGTTTGTTTTATCCGCCCCTGAGCGCTTCCATTACCTACCTTCAGGCACGGCAATGGCCCGGATTAAAAACGTTGCTGAGCGGTGTGCTGCTCATTCTGGTATCAATTCCGCTGGTGCTTTATTTGTATGAGATCAATAAAGCCCTGCCATTGCCCGAATCGTTCCGCCTGATGGAGGAACAGACCAATGACGCCATCAAAGGTTTGCTTCAGATGGACAACTTCACTGAATTTTTAGCAAACCTTACACTCATCGCCCTCCTGCCCGCCATTGGAGAAGAATTGGTGTTCCGCGGCGTGGTGCAACAACAACTTTTGCGCCGGATCAGCCAACCCTGGGTCGCTCTCGTCCTTACTGCCATCATTTTTAGTTTTATCCATTTCCAGTTTGAAGGTTTTCTGCCGCGTTTGTTGCTGGGTTTGTTGCTGGGCTGGCTGTACTGGCGCACCGGCAATTTCTGGGTGCCGGTCGCCGCGCATTTTGCCAATAACGGCGCCCAGGTACTCGGGCAATACTTGTATCACCAGGAACTTTCTACTGTCGATCTGGAACAGGACATGGAGGTGCCCTGGTATGCCGCGGCAATCTCCATCCTGCTGATCTGGTGGTTGATGCGGAAGATTGGCAGCAGGCAATAGGCAAGGCGCTACGTTTACGAAACTTTGAAAGTTTCGTAAACGTCGGTCAGCAGGCCAGGGGCAATCTAAATCCCAGCCTTACGAACTTCGAACTTCAAACTTAATATTCAATGGATCAATTACTCGGCATCGGTTCTCGTGTAAAACACCCTGCCTACGGCGACGGGGTGGTAGTGCGGCTGCACGTAGCCGCTTATGAAGTCTGTTTTATCCAATTCGGTATCAAAATGGTAGGGAAAGATTATTCCGCCTGGCAGGTGGTGGAAGCCCTTCCGGCCGAAGAGGCTGTTTCTTTTACCGAAGCGGAACAGTCGCTGGTACGGATCCTGCGGGCCTGGGCCGGCGTCAGCCTGGAAAAAGTGCCGCTGGGCGACCGCTGGACCGGCGGCAAAATGGTGCTTCAGGCCGACGGAATACAGCCAAAAGAAATACCCATCGAAACGTTCTTTCACAAGATCGTGATGATGCGCGACCGCCTGCGGGTGCTGGAACAAAACATCAACGCCCACAAAAAACTGGACGACGAAGACAAGGTCAACCTCCAGCAATACATCACCCGCTGCTATGGCAGCATGACCACCTTTAATGTTTTGTTCAAAAACCGGGAAGATTATTTTGTGGGAGAAGGGAAGGAATGAGCGCCGAAAACGATCAGGTATTCCATTCCAATCCAGCCGAAATGCTCCTGATAACCGCCACCGGCATAATGGCTGTACGACAACACGGCAACCGCCGTCCAGGCCAGCGGGAAGGTATAGCGGGTGAGCAAACCAAGCCCGAACAACGGCGCCACATACCAGGGATGCACCGTGGTGGCCAGGGTAAGATAAAGCATCAGGGCGAACAGCAGGCGGTTGGGCAAAAAATAGCCCTTTTCCGGGTTTTCCGCGGTAGGCCGCCTGTATAAAGCCAGTATGGCTACGCCCATGAATACCGCACAGGCCAGCACGGGCCCAAGGGTGCGCGCTACGTCCATTTTCGGCGGCGCCACTGCCGTGCCGGCCAGTTTCAGGAGATAATAAATGCTGGCGTTAAACTCGAACTGGCGGAAATAGAGGTTCAGACTACCGGCCATGTTTTGCATGACCTGAATATCCAGCAAAGGCCAAAAAAGTATCAGGCAAAATGCGGAAAAATAAACCATAAACCGGAACCCGCGCCGCCAGCCCAGCCACGCCAACACTACCGGCAGGAACAGCAGCGGCAGCAGTTTGCTCGCCGTAGCCAAAGCCCACCATAAGGCGGCCCCTGTCCACCGCCCCCGTAGCAGCGCGTATATTCCGGCGAGCAGAAAACACAACATGGCGCCCTCGAAGTGACAGTTGCCCACTATTTCGATAAGAATGAGGGGATTGAGGGCGTACGCGAGGGCGGGATTTCCGGCGAAGGGCCCGCGTCCCAACAGCCAAATTGTCCCCCCTTCGCACCCCAGTAAAAATAACTTCAGGATAAAAACCCCGCCGCTGATGCTCTCCGGGAATAACTTCGCCGCCAGCCAGAAAACGGCCTGACAAACCGGCGGATAAACCGTATAATATTCGGGCGAATTCAACCTGCCAAATAGTTCAGGCGTGATTCCCGGAATATTTATTTGGTTTTCAATAAAATATACGGGCGGATAGGCGAACGGGTGAATACCCTGTGCAGCCAGGCGGCCATCCCAAAGAAAGCGGTAAAAATCGTCCGACAAAAGGGGTAAATGGAATAACAGTATGACCCGCAGGACTATGCCCAAACCTGTCAATACGTACACTTCTCTCGGTGTCCATTGCCGGTAAAAAAGAACGCACAGATACACGGCGAAAAACAGCCCGTACGCCCCCAACAGGGGGCCGAAAGCCGCCCGGTCGGCAAACCAGCCAAAATAAATGGTCAGACCGATCAGTATGCTGCCATGAGCAACCAGCAGAAATCTATTGCGCCACATGGCGCGAATATATTGCTACCTCACTTGCCGCCGTACAGGAATTAATAACCGCTGTTTAACTTGCGTTAAATCGTTTTAACACAAACATGAGTCATTTGGAAAATTCGGGATGACCCAAGTTAAATGTTCGGCAGGCAAAAAAGCCTCAGCGCACCGGCGTCCGGTGTTCAAATACAAATTTGTGATAAGCCCCGTTCACCGGCACTTCCACGAGCAGATGTTGCATAAAATTCGCCTTGCCCCGGATTTTTACGATACCCTGAATAGCTTCGCCGGGGTATATCGTATGGGTGCGCAAGAGGCCGTCTTCCGGCATGCTGGGTTCCGGAGGGGGTTGATTGTTGGCGGCAATGGCAAATCCGGCGTACATGGAAAAATCGATCCAGTCCAGGGCTATGGCCCAACGATCCGCTCTGGACACATGCTCGGCAGGCCGGGAAGGGCGATCCGAGCCGCCGGTGGCTTCAGAAACAGCCACCACGGCTGCCACCGTGCCGATCACCACGGCCGAGGCGATCAGGATGTCGCGGGTATTTTTCCAGCGGATGTATTCCTGGGCCCCGAAAACGCGCAGGGGCTTCGACTGGTTGAAGGCATCGTATCCGGTTACCTTAACGTCCTCGGGATAAAAAGTGTAGGCCGAATCGCTGTCGTTGTAGATGTACACCATCAGGCTCAGGTCTTTTTCACCGCGGGCGCTGAGGCCGGCTGTCAGATCGGCGCCGAATTGCTGCGAGCGCAAGCCGGGCAAACCCCGGGTGTACACCGCTTCTTTTTGTCCGGGCTGAGTGGCTGCAGGGCTGTAATAATAAGTACTGACACAGGCGCTAAGGCCAAAGAAAAGGCTAAAAAGTACGGGTGCGGTTTTCATGGCAAAGTCAGGTTTGTGCGGTACGGATTTCGGGTAGACGGGGTTTGGCTAAAATGGGTTGCAGGGGGCTGTTTTAATATTTCAAATGTAAACGTTTTGGGGTGAAGCCGGTTGTAAAAATTGGGTCATTAATTTGGCGAAATGAATTTTGCTGAACAAAGTGCGGCATAAATTCCGCTGAATTGGGTTCGGAATAAAGTCCAAACTCCGGGTCACTCGAGCCACACTTTCCGCGCTCCGCTTACGCCGCCTTCCTGCCACAGCTTTACGAAAAAAACACCGGCATGATGGTCGGGTAGTGCCATATGCACATCCAGGGCCGTTTGCCCGCCGGTATCCAAAGTTCTTTGCGCGAGGAGTTGGCCGTTCACGTCTGTTACCTGAATGTATAGTTTTTCAGCCGGATCAAGCGGCGCGCATTGAATGCGCATACTGCCGCTATCGGACAAAATGCGGAAGTATTCGAAAGCAGGAAGTTCCGGCGCCGCCGTCAGGTTGGCGTATGGATTCGTCATAAATCCGATGCCGCCGTCGAGGAGCAGGTTGTTCCCAAAATCGAAAAAAGCCGCGTTTTCCTGGTGCGAGCCCAGGCCCCACTGCGTCCGGCAGCCCGACGACACCCAGGCAGGTTCCCAATAAATGACGCCCGAACCGCCTTTGTTGATGACTTCCTGCGTCAGGTCGGTCAGCCACTTTTTCTGATTTTGCGGCGTAACCGGCTGATATGCCGGATCCGTATTGTTGATGATGTTATTGGCTGCATCCTTGGCAGCGGTGGTCCAGATATACCCGGTTTCGAAGATCATCACCTGCTTGCCGGGGTATTTTTGCCGCAAGCCGGCGATGATGCCGCCCGTGTTGGCGATGGTGATGGGTTTGTGCCACGACCAGTAGTACGACAGGCCAATGACGTCGAAATCCGTTACGCCGTTATCGTGAAAGGCTTTTGCCAGCCAGTCTGCATCGCCCGGACCTGCGATGTGCAGGGCGATCTTGATGGATTTGCCGGTATGATTTTCCACGTCGCGCACGGCTTGAATAGCGGTATTGAACAAGGCCGCGTTGCGGGGCCAGTTCAGCACCCAGCCGTTGGCGTCGTCCTGCGGCGAGAGCAGAATACCCTTGTTGGTTTCGTTGCCGATCTGTACCATTTCGGGCAGCAGGTTTTCAACGGCCAGGTCGAGCAGGGTGTTGTAAATATAGTTTTTCAACGAATCCTGCAATACGGGCAGGTTGTTCACCACCGGCAGCCAGGCGGCGGGCACGCGTTGTTTGGAGGGATCGGCCCAGTTATCGGACAGGTGAAAATCGAGCAGCACCTGCATGCCGGCGGCTTTGGCACGGGCAATGCTTTTTTTCACATCGGCGAGGTCGGAGTAGCGTTTGCCGCTGTTGAGCGCATCGTACCACGCAGGCGTGTGCCACAGGCGCAGGCGCACGAGGTTGCAGCCATGGCCGGTGAAGATTTTATAAGGGTCTTTGGGCGTCTGGTTTTCTTTGTACACTACGCCACAGTCTTCTATTTCGTTGACGTAGGAAAGGTCGGCGCCGAAGTAGAAGGATTGGGCGGGAAGGAAGGGGGCGATGGCAGTTTGGAGCAGGAAGATAAATAATACGTGTTTGAGTCGCATTGTTTTTCCGATGTAAGTATTTGATCCAGAGACGGTTCTTTTGTTGTTTCAGCCGAAAAAAATTCAGGACGACACATGTTTCAACCATTCCCATTCTTCGCGCGTCAAATACCGTTTCATCTTCCGCAGTACCCAACGGTTATACATCCGCAGCCAGGTGAGTTCTGTTCTGTCTAACAGCGATTTTTTCACTAAGTTCGTAAAGACCGGCGCTATCGTCAGCACCTCGAAACGCAGGAACTCGCCGAACTCCGTTTTTTCGTCTTCCACGCACAGTACCAGGTTTTCGAGCCGTACGCCGTGTTTGCCGGCGCGGTAAATGCCGGGCTCCACGGAAGTGATCATGCCGGGCATCATGGGCGCGTCCATCACGGCCGTGGCGCCGGGCGTGGGACTGATGCTTTGCGGGCCTTCGTGCACGTTGAGGAAGTAGCCCACGCCGTGGCCGGTGCCGTGGCCGAAGTTGATGCCCCGCTGCCACATGGCCTGCCGGGCCAGGGTATCGAGCTGGTAGCCCCGGGTACCGCGGGGAAAGCGGATGCTGCACACGGCGATGAGGCCTTTGAGCACGAGGGTGTAATCGGTCATCTGTTCGTCGGTGATGTGGCCAAGCGAAATGACGCGGGTGGTGTCGGTGGTGCCGCCGAGGTACTGGCCGCCGGAGTCGAGCAGGTACAGGCCTTCGGGTTTAAGTTCTATGTTACTTTCCGGCGTGGCGCTGTAGTGCGGCATGGCGGCATGGGGGCCATAGGCGGAGATGGTGCCGAAACTCTCGCCGATGCAGTCTTTTTGTTCCAGGCGCAGGGCGTGCAGTTTGGCTTCGCAGTCGAGTTCGGTGATCTTTTGTTTGCCGGTATGTTGCGACAGCCAGAAGAAGAACTTTGTGAGCACGACGCCGTCTTTGACCATCGTTTGGCGGGTATGCGCTGCCTCGGCGGGCGTCTTGCAGGCTTTGAGCCAGGTAGTGACGTTGATGCCTTCCAGCACTTTGGCCGTGGCGGGCAGGGCGCCGGGCAGGTTCTGGCTGATGCGTTTGGGATCGATAAAAACGGCGGCTTTGGCCGGCAGTTTGCCCAGGTAATCCGTAACGGAGTGGTATGGATATACTTTCACCCCGTCGCGGCTGAGTTTGCGGCGGATGTCTTCGGGCATTTTGGCCGGGTCGATGAACAGGGCGGCTTCCCGGGGGCCGACGACAGCATGGGCCACGAAAAGCGGGTTGTAAGGTACATCGCGGCCGCGCAGGTTGAAGGTCCAGGCGATATCGTCGAGGCTGGAGATGATGGTAAATTCTGCTTTTTGAATACCCAGGGCCGCGCGGATTTGCCCGAGTTTTTCTTTACGCGTGGCGCCGGCGAATTTAACAGGGAACTCGTACACCGGCTCCGCGGGCAGCGGCGGCCGGCCCTGCCACGCCGGCGTCACCAGGTCGGCCTGAGGATTGAGCCGGATGCCGTGCGGACGGATTTTTTCTTCCAGGGTTTTATACCAGGCACGGGAGAGCAGGTGTCCATCGACGCCTACCGTTTGGCCTTCGGAAAGTGTATTGGCCAGCCAGTCGGCGAATTCGGGCGTGTGCGGCACTACCAGTTTCATCAGCTGGATGCCGCTGCCGGCGAGCTGCTGTTCGGCGGCCAGGAAATAGCGGCTGTCGGTCCAGAGTCCGGCGAAGTTTTTTGTCACCACCAGCGTACCGGCCGAGCCGCTGAACCCCGAGGCCCAGTAGAGCGCCTTCCAGTGTTGGGGCAGGTACTCGCTCAGGTGCGGGTCGGTGGCGGGGATCACGTAGGCGTCAATCTTGCGCTCGGCCATAAGGCGGCGGAGGGCGGCGATATTTTGGGCGGGAGAGGATGCGGGAGCAGGCATGTTGAACAGTTGAAGTCGAAGCGCAAATTTCGCACAAATAACCCATTTTTCCGGCTTATGCCCCGTTCTGTTTCTTCATCCTTTCTTTCTCCAGCCACTTTTCCACCTGTTCCTGCGCCAGTTGCACTTGAGCGCCGGCGATGAGGCGAAGGATGGCGTTTTTTTGTTCTACCTGTTGGTCGGCCTCTGCCCGGTGCATGCGCACGCGCAGCTCGGCATCCTGCCGCATCTCTTCCTGCTGTTGTTGCAACAGGTCATCCTGGCCGATGGTAAACCGCGTTTCTTCCACCCGCAGGGCGTGGTCGTAGGCGCCCGCCGGCGCCAATATCTTGGACAACACCGGGGCGATTTCGACCATCAGGATCAACAGGGCGATAAAAAAACCGGGCCAGAAGGGCAGTTCTGCCGCCCCGGACAAGCGGGCCACCAGGCCGTCGGCATGCCTGGCTTTTACTTCCTGCAAAGCTGTTTTTTCCTGTGATTTCACGCCGTCAATTTCTTTCCGGGCAGCGGCGATCAGGCGGTCGTTCTCCGATTTCAGGGTCTGATATTCGCGGTCGGCCTGGCGGTACTTGGCCTCTTTGCGTTCACATTCGGTGCCCCGCCCTACCCTGCCGGTACCTCATTCGCAGCGGTATTCCTGGTACAGGGTTTCGCGTAGCTGAAAACTGCCCGCCGATTCGGCTTTTAGCCGGTCAACACGTTTTTCCACTTCCGCCGTTTTCTGGCGGAACAATGCCTCGGTGCGGAGGAGTTTTTCCGCTTGCTTGCCGGCCAGGATCTCATCGATTTCGGGTTTGAAAACGCGCAATTCAAGGGGTTTGGCGATCACCACCGACAATACCAGCGCCAGCAGCAGCCGGGGCATGGCCTGCCGCCATTGCCGCACAGGCGTAGCTTCCTTTTTAATAGTGGAAACGATGAGCCGGTCGAGGTTAAAAATGGCCGCCCCCCAGAGCAGGCCGAACAGGATGGCGCCCGGCAGGCTTTTAAATGCCACGAACAACGCGTAACCGCCCGACAGGGCCGCCAGCAGCCCGGTGAAAAAAACCGTGGCGCCGATGCCGGCGTATTTGTTCCCTTCCGCCGAAGGGCAACGCAACAGGATGTCGCGGCTGGCGCCCGAACAGAACCAGAAAAAATCGCGCAGTGATTTTCCCTTCGGGCCCACACGCACGGCCGGAGCAGGCGCCGGAGGCGCTTCGAAACGAATTTTGCCGGCGCCGGATCCTACTGCCGCCAGACGCGGTGCAGCAGGGTCGGGCGTCAGCTGTTCGATGACCGGCGGCTGGAACACATCGATCACGATCGTCTTCTGATCTGCCCGGCCATTTCCGGAGGCCGTAAGAGTATAGGCGCCCAATTGAGCGGGCGTCAGGAGGATGTTGCCGTTAGCGGGTATCGTTTCGCCATTCAAAGTGCACGCCTGCGCGTTGTAGCTGTGCCAGTACAGGCGAAGGGCCTGTCCCCTGGCTACGCCGTAATGATGCGGATGCGCCGGCGGGGCGTTGAGTACAATATCCTCCTTTTCGTTGTGTCCCGGTACCGTTAAAAGATATTCAATTTTGGGGTCGGGGTTTACGGCAACAGTCAGGATTTTCGATAGTTGCCGGTTTCCCCGAATGGCCGTCAGGCAGAATTCTACGGTTTTTTCGGCGGATAATATCTTGTGTCCCCTGGCCGGCACGGCGCCCAACAGCGGCAGGATGCTTACCTGGTCGGCGCCTTCCACCTCCCAGGACAATTCAAACCGCTCATTGATCTCTACAGCAGCGGGGGTCGCATAAAAACGGATTTCAGGCAACTTTTCAGGGGCGGTATCGGGGGCCGGGGCCGGAATGGAGCCGGCAGCAGGCAGGGTAACATTTGGGGATAGCGGCGCCGAGGTCGTCCGGCTGTTTTCTTTCCATTGCCTGAAGCGCTGCCGTAGTTTTTCAACCACCTCCGGCTGCCGCTCCGGTTTATATACCAGTGTGTTCGGGTTATCGGCAGGTTCAGGCAGCAGGGCTGTCTGATCGAGCAGGATGAACGGTGACAAAACATATTGTTCCGGCAGGAAAAACACCCGGCCGCCGGCCTGTTCGAGATGCTGGAAATATTGCGCATTCAGTTCAAGGCCACGGAGACGGTCCCGTTCGCTGATGATGATCTCCACCCGCGTGCCCGCCCGGGCGCGCAACAGCAGCCATTGGAAAAAAGCAATATCCGTACCGGGCCAATACGCCTGTTGGATGCAGGTAGCCGCTTGCAATGCGGTTTGAGCCTGTTCCGGTATCCGGAGATTAACGAATTCCATTTTTGCAGTTTTGCTTGTTCACGAGGCAGTCCAGTTCTTCCTTCAGGGCATTTATATTCGTTTTGGTGATCCAGTTGATGATAGATTCCTGTACGAGCAATTGGTCTGGATCTATATAGATAATAGCCTTGATATTCAGTCCGGGGTCGCGCAGGGTAATATGGTCGGCGTTATTTTTTACAGATTTGGTCAGGTTCCACAAACGAACGGTGCCGTCGGGACTGGAAGATGCCAGTTGTGGAAAAACGGGATTGAACGCCAGACCG
>JAKLJF010000023.1:10425-18012 GCA_023151335.1 Thermoanaerobaculia bacterium
CAGACCGGAAATAGAGGAATCGTGCACTTTGTCCATGCGCTGAAAGACCGTGCTGTCTGTTATGTCCTGTTCGCTTTCCAGGAAATTCAAATCCATGTTTTTTGCGATCCAGATATCGCCGTACTCGCTTCCGAGCGCCAGCCATACCCTGGCATTGTCGTCTGTTTTAATCGCCAGATTGACGATGTTGTGCCCGCCGTGATTGATCTTGCCCACCGGCTGAATGGGCGCTTTTATATCGGATGGCTGTAGGCGATAAATAAAGGTGCTGTTTCTGCCGTTTTTTTCCATACCGCCCGTTAAAAACAAACCGTCGCGCGGGCTCCAAACCCGGAAATCGACCCGTTGAAGCGGGAGATTCATTGGTGGCGCCAGCATACTCAAACCCAGGCCACGCGCATTGCGTTTCAGAAAATAGGTCTGGAATGTATTGCTGACAAATACCAGGTTCGTATCGGCCGGCCAGGGCCGGACAAAATACATGGATTTTAAGTTGGGGTCGGTAAATACGTGCGTTTTGATCTGTCCTGCCACTCCCGGCGACAGATCCAGGCGGTCGTACCGGTAAATAGCGCCCAGTTCGGTGCCGGCAAGCAGGGTTTTCCCATCCGGGTAAAAGGCGATGCTTTTAATTACCCCTCCCGCATTTGGGAGGCGGATACTGTCGCTACTCCGAACGAGGAAAACATCGCCGTTTTTGTCGCCCAAGGCATACAGCAATTCGTCGTCCGGAAGGGGATTTGGCGCCAATCCACCCGGTTCAACGGCTGTGGTACTCAAATAATCTTGTTCGCCCAGCGCAGATTTTATATCAAATACATGCGAATAAAGCGCGTAGTAGACATAAGGGAATTGCAGGTAAACGCCGTCCCGTTGTTTTTCCTGCAGCTCCCGGTAAATGTTTTCTATATCCCGGAACGACTTTTGATGTCCCCTGTCTTTTTCATGTTCCCGGTAAAAATCGTCTATATTGATCAGCGACCGGTACGAGAAGTCGGCCAGTTCGGGTAGGTCGGGGTCGATGTTGATCACGCGCCGTTCGTTGAGGAAATGCAGTACATCGCGGCGCGAGTTGAGTTTTGAAGAACGGGAAATGGTATCGGTCATAACTCTGATGACATCAAACCTTTCGAAGACGCTCAAATTCAGGGCATAGTTATAATCCAGTACCTGTACAAAATCGGCCAGTTTGAGGTTATTGCGTTCGTTCCAGGCTGAATACCAAAACACGCCGGCGAGAATGCCGAGCACGACCGAGGCAAGAGCCAGTCGTGTGGCCAGGGTACGTTGTCGCCGGGCCTTCTCCACGTCGCGCTGTTTTTGCTCCAGCTCGTCATTATACCGGCCTTCGCTTAAACGCAAAAACTCCTGCGCGATGAAAAGATTAGTCAATTGTCCCTCTTCTTTTCCCGGAAAAGCCGACGAAAGTTGCCGGCGTTGAGTGCCGTTCAGTTTGGGCGTTGGCGGCGACAGGTAGCGCGCGGCCCAGGTTGGATTGGGGTTGCACCGCTCTTTCCATTTGAGGGCGCTTATCAGGCTTGCGCCGTCGTACACCCCCGAACCTTCCGTTTCCCGGTCGGCCGTTGTTTGTTTTTGAACCGCTTTGCCAGGAAACAGCACTTTCAGAAACCCCTTCACCAGGTTGAAAAATTCGCCGGCCAGGCCCGGGGTGCGCTCTTCCTCCCGTGGGGTTGGGGCCGGCTTTTCCTGGGCTGCCTCCTCCGGGGCGTAATAGTTCAGGGCATCCCGAACCAGGTTGCGGTACACGTCGGCATGGGTGCTCTCTTCCTCTATCCATTCAGCCAGTTCGGGCCAATTATACAACAACGACTCGGTATTTATATCGACGATAGCGTCGGGCGATACGTCCAGGGGGCCGGTGATGCGGATAAACTTTTCATTGGACCTGTTGAACTTGTCGAGCAGCGCCTTGATATATTCGAACGGCAGTATTTGTTGTCCCGTCCGGTTGGCCAGTAATTGTAATTCCTGCATGCGTACCGGACGCCGGATATACTGGTTATTGCCGCCTTTTTCCGTTAGAGCCCTGAACAGCAGTTCAACGTGGTTCTTCTCTTCGGAAGTGAAATTTAGGTTATTGAATACATCTTGTGAGATATAACGGGAAATTGTTCCACCCAGCGGTCCGTTTTCCTGGTAAAACGGCATCGGGTCGTCCGGCATCTTCCCTTCCGGGGCTTTGTCGCGGGCGTCTTTCCATTTGGAGATCACCAGCGACAGGCACAGGTTCAATTTTTGCAACGCGTATTGGTCGCTTCCCAACAGGTTTTTGAAATCCTTGATCAAAGTATCGACAAACGCGCGTTGTTTGCCGGATGGGTCCTCGTCGCTTTTCGCGGGGGGCAAATAAGGCTCCAGCGAAGCCCTGATCTCATCGGGGGTAATATTTGGAACCGTGAAACGGTAATTGTTCATTTTTTCCGGCAAGCCGCGGTACCTGGAAAAATATTCGATATACCGGTTATCCGTAATAAAAATGATGTAAACCGGCGAGGCGCTCCGGGTGGCGCTCAGCAGTAAATTGACGTAGCGCACATCGTCGCCGGCCTTACCGCTATTTTGCAAAATGGATTGATAACGGAACAATTCCTGCTTTTGATCCACGATAAGCAACAGGTTGAACGCTTCGTCCCACGCAGCGATAGCCTCGTTGTACAAATGAACCAGCGCCTCCCCTTCGTCGCGCAACCTGGATTCGACCTGCTGCCGGAAGTTGGTGTCGCGGGCCCCTTTGGGAAAAAGATTGCCGGGTTCTGCCAGCGCTCCGGCCAGATTGCCCAGCGGGTCGGCAAACGGCATGGTTTTGATGATCCGCCATTTTTTACCGGCACGGCCCTGGTACCGGCCCGATTCGAGCGCTTCTGTCAAAGTTAAATTGGCCAGTGTGGATTTACCACTGCCGCTTTCACCGATGATGGAGACAAAAAAATCCCGCGTCAGGTGCTGGATCAGCGCTATAACAGCCTGTTCCCGCTCAAAATAGATAGAATCCGGAAAATCCAGCAGGGTTTTCGTTTTGGTAACGATATCAGTTGACATAGACTGGGCGTTTTACGGACTAACCCCGTGTGCCGGATATGAGTGCCGTTAAAAATTTAAAATTATACAAATATGTTGAACTATCTCAGGATATCCACATTGATAAAACATTAAATTTTAATTTTTCTGTAAAATCCGGATAAAAAAAATACATTCATTCCAAACGACAAAAAAAATTTGCCTGAAGCTTGCGGCATTAGAATACTTGGGTACTTTTGCTCATGGCAAATTAAACGGCTTTCCTCTTTCATTTCGCCGGGTATTCCGGCCTTAGCACAATTAAACCAGGTGAAATGATCCACAATGTTTTACAAGCCCTTTGCAAAGACCTGAACGTGTTTCTGAAAAGCCGGTTTGGCGTTCAGGAGGAATTGGTCGTGTTGTCAGAGCTGATGAATATGGACGGTACCGTGGCGATCAGCGCCGAAAACCGGATGGTCTGCTCCCTGCTGAGTGTGGAACAGGAGCGCACCAATATGAATGCCCCCAGAATCAACAATAAAGTCCTGACCAATCCCCCGTATAACCTCAATCTGTACGTCCTTTTTTCTGCCTTTTTTGCTGCTTCCAATTACCTGGAAGCCCTGAAAGCCCTTTCCTATACCATTGGATTTTTTCAGGGCAAACAAGTGTTTACACCTGCAAATACGCCGGGTCTGGAACCTAATATTGATAAAATAACCATCGAAATCGTAAATGTCGACTTAAAAGACATGAGCAATTTCTGGACGGCACTGGGCGCCAAACATTTGCCCTCAATGCTGTTCCGCATCCGGATGGTGTCGATCACCTCTGATATGATACTCGAAGAAACCCCGGAGATCAGGACGCTGGATACGCAATAGCGGTGTTGATTTGTTGATTTGTTGATTTGTTGATTTGAACGCCCAAGCGCTGAACCCCTTCAAATCAACAAATCAACAAATCAACACCGCTGCAAATGAGAACAATACATGATCAAGCAATATAATGACCTTTTTCGCCTTGCGCCGCGGCACTCTTTTTACGCCGATGGCAAAGCAAGGGATTTGGTACTGGCGCCCGCGCCGGCCACGCTCCGACTGATGGAGCGATACGACTTGCGTTGGGGGCAGGATGAAAACGGGTACGTATTGGTTTACGGCCGGGAATCGAGCAATCCTCCCCGGCTGTCGTGGCTTGGGGAGCCGCTGGCGCTGCGTTTTTTCCTCCGGAGCAAACACCCCTATTTTCTGAATATCACCGATGTGCCGTTTTATCAGCCCGGCAAACAAATACTGTATTTTGACAACCTTCGGGCGGCAGCAGCCGCACAGCCTTTCGCGCTGAGTTCAAGCGCAATTACGGGTGGCGCCGATCTCCTGCCGGTGTATCCTTCCGGTTTTGAATTCGAGCCTTCCGGCGGGAATATTTTGTCTTTACGCGATGCCCGCAACCGGGTGCTGGCGGCAGCCGCCGAAGTGGAGTCAGCGGCTGCCGGTGCGGAGCAAACAAACGCCGCGCCGGATACTTTTATGCCGCCCGAACGCCATGAGCCCGTTTGGGCGCCCTTGCCCAACACCGCTGTTCAGGGGCGTTTCCGGATCAATTTATCCGGACTTCCGCCGGGGAAATACGGCCTGGAAACCGCGCCGGATCAAGTCTCCTGGTTTTTTTTCGGCGGACAGGAAATCCGGCCGGCCGACTTGGGGGTGGCAGATGTATACATCGGAACGGCATCGGCGTCCATGGTGCCGCCGCCGCTCGCAGCGGGCGGTTTAGCGGCGCCGCCCCGCCAATTTCAGATCGCTTTCGAGGCCCGCACTACCCGTTGGCGCTACTTTCTCATCAACCGGAATCGCCTGGCTTTCGACCAAATAGAAGTAAACGACGGTAAAACGGCGCTTGGCTTTCAGGCAATGGAATCCAGACCGCTGCCCGGCGGGACGGAAACGGCAATACCCCTGTTGTCCGATGCGGCCTTTCCGTTGCGGGAACGCCCCGAATGGAGATATAAATTAAAACTGAGCAAAAATAACGGGAATGGCGCCGCGAGCGGCATCCCGGTGACACTCGATTTACCTTCCCCCGACTGGCGCCGGATCACGCCGGAAGGCCGGGGCGCCGAACAACAAGTATATTCTGACATGTATATCTATCTGTAAACTAAATCATTTCTGCACATGGCAAAAGTTCTTGCAACGCCGGGTGTCTATATTGAGGAAAAAAGCGCTTTCCCCAATTCGGCAGTTCCGGTCGCCACCGCGGTGCCCGCGTTTATCGGCTACACCGAAAAGGCTATCCGGAATAAAAAAGACCTGAAAAACAAGCCGACGCGGATCTCTTCCTTCGGGGAGTATCTGCTTTATTTCGGCGAGGGCCCTAAAACCAGGTACAAGATCACGGATATTACGGCTTCCGAGCCTAACCGGATCTACGAACTCGAAACAGTCACCAGTACCCGGTACATGTTGTTCAACAGCATCAAACTGTTTTTTGCCAACGGCGGATCCAATTGCTATATCGTTTCAATCGGGAGTTACAAAGATGCCGTTAAACTGGCCGATTTCGAAGGCGCGGAAGAGGTGGAAATAACCCCGCCCGCCGCCGCTGGCGGAGCTGCCGCCGGCACAGCAGATGCAGGTGGCGGCGGTGCGGCTGGTGGCGAATCGGGAGGCGAAGGCGCTGCCGGCAACGAAGCGGAAAAGCCGAAAGAAATCAGGCTTAAAGGCATTACCACCCTGGAGCAGGAGCCCGAGCCCACTATGCTGGTCATTCCCGACGCCGTGCTGCTCGACGAAAGCAGCTGCGCCAGCCTCCAGCAAAAGATGCTGGCGCATTGCCAGAAAATGGCCAGCCGTTTTGCCATTATCGACGTATACATGGATGAAAATTCCAAAATTGCGCCGGACACCAGGACGATCGTCGGTAATTTTCGTACCAACATTCAAAACAATGCCCTGCAATGGGGAGCGGCATACTACCCCTGGCTGCATACGAATATCAGCGGCGCGGAAACGGTGGACTTTACCAATATTGATCCCGGCGGAGACGCGACTGCGACTACTGCCACTACTGCGACTACTGCCACTACCCCGGTCACCAGCCTAAATATGGATACGGCCGATACCGGCCCGTACGGCGCGCTGAAAGACCTCTTAAAAAAAGAGATAAAAAGCAGCTTCGATGAAAAAGAACTGCCCGAAGCGCGCGCGTTGGCCATCTTTACGGAAATCAATAAGATCAGACAAGGCCTGGGGGATGCCGACATCAAATCGCTGCATCAAACCCTTATGGCTATCAGTCCGCTGTATAAAGCCATTATGGCCAGCGTATTGGAAAAGATCAACCTGTTGCCGCCCAGCGGCGGCATGGCCGGTATCTATTCGATGGTAGACAACCTGGTAGGCGTATTCCAGTCGCCGGCCAACGTGAGCGTCGGATCGGTCGTACGGCCCAACGTATATCTCACCAACGAAGAGCAGGAAGACCTGAACGTGCCGCTCAATGGCAAGGCCGTAAACGCCATCCGCACCTTCCCCGGCAAAGGCGTGCTCGTATGGGGCGCCCGCACCCTCGACGGAAACAGCCAGGACTGGCGTTATGTGAGCGTGCGCCGTACGGTGATCTTCATCGAACAATCCATCAAGTATGCCGCCGAACCTTACGTGTTTGCGCCCAATACCTCGCTCACCTGGACGAATGTGAACGCCATGATCACCAATTTCCTCACCAACGTGTGGCAATCGGGCGCCCTGGCGGGCTCTACCCCGGCCGACGCCTTCAGCGTGGACGTGGGCCTGGGCACTACCATGACCCCGGTGGATATCCTCGACGGTATCATGCGCATTACCGTTAAAATAGCCGTTACGCGTCCGGCCGAGTTTATCGTGATCACCTTCCAGCAGAAAATGCAACAATCGTAACCCCTTCCTCCCTGGCAAACCTGAAACAATTGGTCCATCATAAAAAAGCAATAACATGGCAGATAACAAAGGCGATGTCCAAGGCGCCCCCTGGCCTATACCCACCTTTCACTTCGTCGTTACCATCGATGGTACCGACGTGGCGTTCCAGGAAGTTTCCGGTCTCGACGCCGAATTCGACGTCATGGAATACCGCAACGGCAACAGCCCGAAATATTCCACGGTCAAAATGCCCGGTCTGAAAAAATCGGGCGACGTAACCCTGAAAAAGGGCATGTTCAAAGACGATACCGCGCTGAACGATTATTTTACCAAGGTCAATATGAACGTGGTGGCGCGCAGCACCATCACCATTTCCCTGGTAGACGAATCGAATAAAAACCTCTTCACCTGGACGCTCACCAACGCCTTCCCGAAAAAAATCACGGGTACCAGCATGAACGCCAAGTCGAGCGACGTGGCCATCGAAGAGATCGTGTTTACCCATGAAGGGGTTGAGATGAAGAAAGGTTGAACGGGTTGAACGGGTTTAACGGGTTGAACGGGTTGAACGGGTTGAACGGGTTGAACGGGTTGAACGGGTTGAACGGGTTGAACGGGTTGAACGGGTTGAACGCACAGGAAACTGTTCAAAAACCTGTAT
>JAKLJF010000240.1:0-4471 GCA_023151335.1 Thermoanaerobaculia bacterium
GGGCGAATATTCCCAGGGCGACGAAAGCAGATCAATAGCCAGATCGCTTACTTCTTTACTTTCGTGGTGTAAAAAATATTCCTGCGTTACAGTTTTGCCTTCCAGCAGGAGGCTGTGACATTCGCGGGCGATTTTCCCGTACAACGGGTTGTCGAAATTGCCGAGAGACTCTTCAATGTCCGCCAGCACATACTCGGCCACAGTGATATTTTCATTGACTAATGCCTGTCCGCCGAATTGTACCAGCAAGCGGATAATATCGCGTTCCTGGAATTCGTCGCCACGCTGCAACGGCCGTTCGCGGGCTGGAATGAACAGTTCGGGATCCGGCGCCGGTACATCCGGATTGGGTTGGGTTAAAGGCGAATCGCTCGCAGCGCCGGGCTGGCGGGCTTCTTTTTCTGCCTTCTTGCGCAGTGCTGCCGTGATCAGTTTATTGGTTTCGGAATATAATACCTCCTCCGAAGCATCGAGCAGGGAGGCGCATTCTTTCAGGTACACGCCGCGTTTGACCGGATCGGGTATTTTGGCGATGCTGCCCATGATGTCCTTGATCAGGGCGGACTTTTTGATCGGATCCCCGTGGGTTTCTTCGAGCAACAACTGCGTTTTGAACAGAATAAAGTCCTTGGCCTCTTTGGTAATAAACTCCCCAAAAGCTTCGCTACCAATCTTTTGCACATAACTATCCGGATCTTCCCCATTGGGGAGCAATACGATTTTTACGTTCAGATCCTGCTCCAGTGCCAGGTCGAGCCCCCGCAAAGCGGCTTTGATACCGGCGGGGTCGCCATCGTATAATATTTTAAGGTTGGCGGTATTGCGTTTTATCAGTTGCAGTTGCCCCTCCGTCAGCGAAGTGCCGCTGCTGGCCACCACGTTTTCAATGCCGGCTTGGTGCAGCGAAATGACATCCATGTAGCCCTCTACCAGGATACACTCATCCTGTTGGCGGATGGCTTTTTTGGCCTGAAAAGCGCCGTACAGCGTTTTGTTTTTGACATAAACCTCTGTTTCCGGGCTGTTGATGTATTTGGGGATGTTTTTATCCGCCGACATGGTACGCCCGGCAAACGCCGCCACCTTGCCCGACAGGTTGTGAATGGCGAACATGACCCGGCCGCGGAAAAAATCGCGGCTGCCATCGGTGCTGCACAACCCCACTTTTTTGATCAGCTCGATGTTGTGCCCGGCCACTTTGGCCCGTTGCAACAAAAGATCGCGCAAGTCGGGCGCATAGCCGAGGCCGAAGGTCCGGATGGTTTCCTCGCGCAGGCCGCGTTGTTTAAAATAGGCCAGGGCTACCGACTTTCCCTCGTCGGTATCGAACAACTGTTCCTGAAAATGCCGGAGCGCAAAATCATTGACGATGTAGAGCGAATCGGCCAGTTGTTGTTCGGCAATTTGCTCCGGGCTGCGTTCTACTTCCTCTATTTCGATATTGTACTTGCGCGCCAGCCAGCGCAGCGCGTCCGGGTAGGTGAAACTTTCGTGCTCCATCAGAAAGGTCACCGCGTCGCCTCCCTTGCCGCAACCGAAGCATTTGAAGATATTGCGGGTAGGATTTACGTTGAAGGATGGCGTCTTTTCATGGTGAAAGGGACACAAACCGATGAGATTCACCCCGCGTTTGCGCAACGCGACAAATTCTTCCACTACCTCCTCTATACGGACGGCGTCGAGTATGTCACGGACTGTCTTGGGCGGAATCATGAGCACATATCAAATATGCCAAGGGCAAATTTGAATTTATCCTTCAAAATGCAATGAAATAGTAAATGTTCTGGACATTACTTTTTCCAGAATGTTGCTTTGCTCAAGCCGGTCGTTGAAAATCAACACGTTATTGATTCCCTGAGACACCTTAAACTCTGGCGAAAAGATAAAATAAGGGAAAAAGAATTGTATCCCAGCGCCATATTCGAACTGGAAGTCGGTGGGCGCAATTTTTACCAGTCCGGCGGCCTGCCGGGTGCGGGAGTCGCTGGCGACGTCAAAGACGTATTTGACGCCGGCGATCAGGAACAGGCGGAAATCATGGTATGCCACCGATTTGTACCGCACCTGAAAAGGCATTTCCACGAACACCGACTCGATCCGCCGGGTTTGAGAAACCTGGTTGCCGCCGGGAGGGGTATACCGGATGTTGCGTTCCACAAAAGATAAAGTAGGCAGGAAGCGTACATCGAAATACTGCCCGATTTTCAGGTTCGATACGATGCCCAGGTTAAACCCCGGCCCGTTAACGGCTTCCGCTCTGCTGAACGAGTCGTTCAGGATAAAGTCTTTTGAATGATAGATCCGGTAGTCGCTCTGGTTGTACCCCAGGGTAATACCGAAATAGTAGGACTTTGCCTGAAAGTCTTTGTAATTAAAATTGTGCCCCTGTGCCCGTTGGGCAGACGTGTTTCCAACATAAAACAGGTTGAAGAGCAGGAAGAAAGCGACAAGCTGCTTTGTGTTCAGGGCGCTTTTACGGCATGATAAATCGAACATATTCCAAGCGTAAGTCGTTCGCATCGTGGATTTTGATAACCGGTTTTGGATAAAATATTGAGAAATTGATCACCTTCTGGAAATGCCTGCACGCTTTCAAATAAATAGGTGTAGGCGCGCATGTCGCGGCTGGTTAAACGTCCGATCAGGGGTAAAACGTATCTGAAGTAGGTATTGTACAGCTGTTTAAACGGAAAAATATTTGGCCTGGAAAACTCCAGGATCACGGCATGGCCGCCCGGACGCAGCACACGCAGCATTTCAGCCAGCCCGCGCTCCAGGTTTTCAAAGTTCCGGACGCCGAAGGCAACGGTCACGGCATCGAAGCTGGCTTCAGGGAATTCGAGTTGTTCGCTGTCGCCGGTTTTCAGTTCGATGACGGTCTCCAAGCCCTCGCTGCGGATTTTTTGACGCCCGATATCGAGCATTTGGTTGGCAATATCGATGCCGACGATCCGCTTGGGTTTCAATATTTTAGCCGCCAGGATAGCCACATCCGCCGTGCCGGTAGCCACATCGAGTATATCCCGGGGCTGACTGGGCTTCAAATAACCCAACGCATGTTTGCGCCACCATACGTCGATACCAAGCGACAAAACGCGGTTCAGCAGGTCGTAGCGCGGAGCAATTTTATCAAACATCCGCTCGACCTGGGCTTTTTTACTTTCATCCGTACTATAAGGTGTAACCGTGGTCTTTTTTTCCATAAATACTAAAGTGGGGCAAAAATAAATAATTATTGGGTTTAAAAGGTTTAACGGGTTGAGCGGGTTTAACGGGTTTAACGGGTTCGTTAACCCTTGGCACTGTAAGTATGGGATACCAAGGGTTAATGAACCCGTTAAACCCGCTCAACCCGTTAAACCTGTTAAACATTTTTACCCGATCTGCACATTTTCCACGATTTCCAGTCCGTAGCCGATAAATCCCGTTCGGGGTTTGGGGTGATTCGTGAGCAGACGGATCTTGCTGATGCCGAGTTCACGCAGGATTTGAGCGCCTACGCCAAAATCTTTTTTGCCCATGCTGGTGTGCAGTTCGAATTTTTCGGGTTCTCCGTCATCCATATATTGTTTATATATTTTGAGGCGGGTCAGCAGGTTGGCTTTGTCGCCCTGGCGCAGATAAACAAAAGCGCCTTTGCCTGCTTCTGCAATAGTTTTCAGGGAATATTGTATTTGGGTGCCGTAATCGGCCAGCAGGTTGCCCAGGATGCCGCCGGTTTCCGACCAGGAGTGAACGCGCACCAATACGGGTTCGTCTTCCTCCCATTCGCCTTTTTTCAGCACCAGGTGGCAATCGCCGCAGGATACGTCGGTGAAAACCACGGCGTCGAATTCGCCGTAAAGGGTTTTCATTTTCGTTTCCATTTCCCGGCGGATCAGGCGCTCGGTGCGCATCCGGTAGGCCACCAGTTCGTCGATAGAGATAATTTTCAGATCAAATTTTTGCGCTACCTCCATCAACTGTGGCAGCCGGGCCATCGAACCGTCGGCATTGAGTATTTCCACCAGTACGCCTGCCGGGAAAAAGCCGGCCAACCGTGCCAGGTCTACGGCTGCTTCGGTGTGCCCGGTGCGGCGCAGCACGCCTCCCGTTTTGGCGCGAAGCGGGAAAATGTGGCCCGGACGGGCAAAGTCGCTGGGTTTGGCCTGCAGGTTGGTCAGGTGGCGGATGCCGGTGGCCCTGTCGTAGGCGCTGATACCCGTGGTGCAACCGTTGCCAATGAGGTCGATAGATACGGTGAATGCCGTTTCGTGCAGGGCGGTGTTGGCATTGACCATGAGCGGCAAGTCCAGTTCATCCGCGCGTTTTTCCTCGATGGGCGTACAAATGAGGCCCCGGCCATGCATCGCCATAAAGTTGATGATTTCCGGGGTGATGATTTCCGCGGCGCAGATAAAATCGCCTTCGTTTTCGCGGTCTTCGTCGTCGACAACAATAATGACTTTGCCGGCGCGCAGGTCGGTTATGG
>JAKLJF010000240.1:4481-7372 GCA_023151335.1 Thermoanaerobaculia bacterium
TTGACATTTTATCCTTTATTCCCTTGTTGTTCGCTGCCAGGTATTCCCCCGGATCCCGCGCAGCCATTTAAAAAATCCGTCGATCAGGGCGATATTCATGGCCGCAAAGTAGGCCAGGTTTTTGACGAGTGTGAAGGGTTTGGTTTTTAACTGGTTTTGTAAAAAATTTAGCGTCAAAACGATTACGGCGGCGGCAAACAACAGCCAAAACACTGATCGGTAAAAATGGTTGACCCCTGCCAGCGTCATAAGAGACAAAGCGACTGCCAGTAAAAAAAAACCGCCGAACCAACGTAGTACCTTATGGGAAAAAAAAGCAAACCCGAGTCGGGTGAACGGTGGCAATACCCAACGCCTGAACCGGCTCAGGTTTTGAAAACTGCCTGCCGCTATGCGTTTTTTACGGCGGTATTCGTCGGCCACCCTGTGTGTTGCACCCTCGTAACAGATGGCTTCCAGGTCGTTAACCGCCGCGTACCCTTTTTCCAATACGCGAAAAACCAGCCAAAAGTCGTCCACCAGAGAGTTTGGCGGCACCGGTTCGAACAAACTGGCCCGCAGGGCATAACAGCCGCCGAACGGCCCGATCATCATACCCCAGGCCAGGCTTTCATGGTGCTTTAACCTGACTTCGCCGTCCAGGTAACGCGCTTCGCTTCGGCTTATCCCTTCCTCCCGCAAGCCCGTGCCGCGCATGTGCGCATCGACAACGCCGATACGGCTGTTTTTAAAATGCCGGACGAGGCGATAAAGCGTGTCCGGTTCCAGCATCACACTGGCGTCGGTGAGCAGGAAGACATGATTTTGCGCCCGATCAGAACCATGTGCCTTGCCGGATTCCAATGCCAAATGTGCGAGGTCATTGATCACCGGTGGTTTGCCGCGACGTTGAGAAAAGGGGTGAAACCGGATATCCAATCCCGGATTTTGGGTTATAAAATCCCGGATAACGGTTTCCGTCCGATCGTTGGAACAATCAGATCCGATGTAGATGCGCATTTTATCGCCAGGATAGTTCAGCGCTTTCAGACTTTCCAGTTTACGTGCAATTACCCGCTCTTCGTTGTACACCGACATCAGCACCGACACCGCCGGCAGTTCTGGATCGTCCGGGGCAAATCTGACCTGATTCGGTTGTTTGCCCAGTGCCAGCGCGCGCATCAGGAGGGGATAAAACAGGTACGTATGGGCCAGGCCCAATACGCTGCCCCAGAAGATGATTTGCGCTAAAATCTCCATCGGGGCAAAGGTAATTTGGAGAAACGGGATAAATGTGTGGGAGCCGAAGAATTTGATTTGGTTGCCAGAGCAGCGAATATTTCATTGTTCGCTATGGCAACCACAGCAATTTTCCGGCAAACTGACGGCCAACCCATACCCCATATACGCCGGCAGGGATTCCGTCCGGTTTAATTTCCAGGAAATTGACGCCATTAATCAGCATGATGGGTTTGCTCAACAGAACTTTTCCGGAATAATCCAACACTTGCAGCAATGTGTTTTCGGCCACGGCAGATTCCCATGTCAAGGTGCAACGCTCCCTTGCAGGGTTGGGCCAAATGGTTGCTCCTGTTCTTTGCCGGAACGTTTCCAAAATTAGCGGTTGTATCTTTTTGTAGGTGCTATATGCTTCGGCTGGCAGGGATTTTTGTTCTAAGGACAGGCTTTCGCCAATCCAACCGGACTGTTTCGCCCTGATAATAATGGTTATCAGGGAGTCAGATACGTTTATGTCTGCCGGCACAGCGCCCACCCAAGTCAGTGCAAGCCTCCCGGAACTTAAATACCAGGCTTCCGGGCCTAAATCCGGCAAAAGAGTGGATTCAATCCGCTCTATTTGGATAGTTCCCGGATCGAACCGGAAGGCCATTTGCAAGCCGTCGTAGGATCCGGAATTCCCGGAACGCAAAACGATCCGGTGCATTTTACCGGTTTCCAACCATTGGTTCTCCATCAGCAGCCGCAGCGGGTACTCCGTTCGGGGTTCCGTTTTGCTTTTTATCCCGGCAGGATCGGCATTGCCGTTCACATCTCCTTTTTTGATAGCGGTAAAAGCCGGGCATTCCAGCGGACTTATCGTGTCGAACGAAGGCGAAAATACCCAGGAATTAACTTGAGGCAATGAGTCGTAAACGCCGAGAATAAGTTTGCGCAACTCGATGATGTCGAAAGTGGTGAGGGTGCCCGAGTTATTGGCGTCGCCGGCGATAAATTGCCAGGCATGCTGAAAAGGTTCAATACCCAGGATCTGTTTGTTGATCTGTACCAGGTCAAAAGTACTTACACCGTTTAAAGGGTCGTTGTTTTTAGCCGGCGCGGCCTCGTAAAAAGGCAGGTTGGGCAAACCGGAAAAATCTTCAAGGGAATATTCGCCGTTTGTTATGGTTTTGCCGGCAGAGGCGCCTCCGCCGGGCACAGATACGGTAAGGGTGTAGTTTTGCAGGGTATCGCCCTGTGTGGACTCAATATGACATTTGGGTAGTTGTAGCAGCAGCGCGATTTCCTGGCTCAGCAGGTTCATGGTTTCCGTGGCGCTATTGCCTCGTATGTCGAAGATAACTTCTCCCGTGCCGGGTGTAATGATGATAAAAGTGGGTGTGCCGTAAAAAGTGCCAAATTGGCCATTTTCATATGGCTGTACCGCCGCGAGGCTTCCACCATTCGATCCCGCCGCTGACATGGTAAGCCCCTTGGAAATTTTATATTGCGCGACGGCGGCATTGTTATCGGCGCTTTTGTTGCTCAGCATCAGGAATTCAACCTGGTTGCCGTACTGCCCCTTAATGGTAGTATAAAGATTCTGCCAATGCGGGGCATGCGTATTGCAGGGTGGGCAATTTATAAAGAAAATTTCCAGCACCAACACTTTACCCTGGCTGACAAAATCAGCG
>JAKLJF010000241.1 GCA_023151335.1 Thermoanaerobaculia bacterium
AATATAAATTGTAGTTGTTCTCTTTATCAAACCAGATTTCACCTTCTTTAACTTTTTCATACTGCTCATTCATTCGGTCAATCAACCAATCTTTCTCAAAATCAGTGAAACAAAACAATACTTTTCCAAAACTCTTTGATATTATTGAATTATCAATTTCGATATAATCTACAAAATTTGTGTAAGGCGAAATTGCATCCGCAGTATAAGTGAGAAAAACTTGTGAAGCATCAAATTTTTCCTTTAATTTATATACATTAAGGATTTCAGAATGGTTGAATATCTTATTTCCTGTAGTTGAATAAACATATCTAAATGAACTCCAATCACTTCCTAACTTTTGGATAAGTTCTCTCAAAATCTTGGCATATTTTTCATACTCACTTTCGAGATCTTTTTTAAACCCTAAGTTGTTTGCTATTTTATTGTAATGCCTTTCAAATTCATCAAACAATTCAACAATCGAATGGGTTTTAATTTTACCTAGCCCCAATCCACTATACTTATTTAAGTATTTTATATTTTCTTTTAACGCCAATTCAATAGAATGCCTCATAAGATATAACAATGGGTGCGCTATTAAATCAACACGAATTTTGTCTTCAACAATTTTATTAATCAATATATCAACTGCATTTTCATATTGACCGACTAAATTCATATCAGCATGTGAGTGCCCTACATAGGCTTGCAGCCTATCCATTTCGACTTTTCCTAAATCTTTTGGTAATTCTTTTTTGAACCACATTTATTTTATTTTTTTCTTAATGACCTACAACTTTCATGTTATTGCCAACTCAAACCATTACTTGAGTTGACGGCTATACGCTCACATTCTTCCGATACCGCAGTCTAATACCGATTAAGTAAATTTGCATTGCACGTTTACCAAGCTGCAAAATATTGACGGGTACATCTCCAATTTCCACTCCAATCGACAATATCAACCCACTACTTTTTCGCCTGTAATTCACCATTCAAAAACAATACCCATTTTGCAGTAAAACCCGCCTTAAGAAATAATTCCCCGCATTTCCCTTGCAAATCCCCTTAAAAAAACCCCATATTTGCAACGAAAACCCAAATCATCCCATGACTGACCCCCAAACCCCAGACCTCACCCCCGGCCTCTCCGCCTACCGCCCCATCTCCCGAGCCACTTCCCTCGAAGTATCCCTGCCCGGCAGCATGGCCTTCCAAACCCGGCAAGCCCTCCTGCGCCTGCGCCAGGAAATCGGCAGTCCCGATCTGTACGTGGCCCAAAAACTCCACTACCCGCTCAAATCCAACGTATTCGAGTTCTTTTCCGCCGAGCAGGTGGACGCCATCGCCCTGGCCATCTGGAACATCGAGCGCGGCGACGGCATGATCATCGGCGACCAAACCGGCATCGGCAAGGGCCGGATCGCGGCGGCCATCATCCGCTACGGGGCCAAAAACGGGCTGCCGACCATCTTCATCACCGAAAAAGCCACCCTCTTTTCCGACATCTACCGCGACCTGTACGACATCGGCAGCGTGGACCTCGTGCCGCTCATCCTCAACAGCGACAGCAATGCCACCCTGCAAATCTCGCTGGACAGCGAAACCATCGTCAAGGTCCACGAGTGGCGGCGCGACCGGAAGTTCCTGCCCAAAAGTATGGGCGAGCTCCGCGACCTGGTCGCTGGCAAAGACGCCCTGCCCCCCGGTTACGACTTCGCCATGCTGACCTATTCGCAACTGTCCTCCGACTGGGAAAGCCAAAAACAACTGGGTAAAAAGACTAAGTCCGAACCCTCGGCCTCCAATTTCAAAACCGAATACATCGCGGCCCTCTCGCACGGCGCCGTGGTGATCCTGGACGAAGCCCACAACGCCTCGGGCGGTGAAAGCACCACCGGTTATTTCATCCGGGAGCGGCTGTTGGCCAACGCACAGGGCTGCTGCTACCTGTCGGCCACCTTCGCCAAGCGACCGGACAACATGCCTGTGTACGCCAAAAAAACGGCGATCAGTCACGCCAACATCAAGGCGACCGAATTGGAAGAGGTGTTTGCGCGCGGAGGTGTGGCCTTGCAAGAGATCGTGGCCGGCGAGCTGGTCGCCTCGGGACAGATGCTGCGCCGCCAGCGCAGTTTCGAGGGTATCCGGGTGGAGTACAATTTCCTGCCCGACGATTACGAGGAGCACCGGGTCATCTACAACACCGTCATCGGCCTGGTAAACGATATTATTGAGTTTGAACAGGAGGTCATCGAGCCGTATTTGGAGACGATGAGCAAGGCCCTGACCAGCGGCGGCGAAAAGGCCGAAAAGCGCAAGGGCACCGAGAAAGGCGGGGTGTCCAACTCGCCGTTTTTCAACAAAACCCACAATGTCATCCGCCAACTGCTGTTCAGCATCAAGGCCCGGCAGGTGGCGCGGGAAGCCATCCGGCTGCTGGGCGAAAACAAAAAAGTCGTCATCGCCTTTGCCAACACGATGGCCTCGTTCATGGACGAGTTCGGCTACACCAACGGCGACGAGGTGGACAACCTGGATTTCGCGATGGTGCTCAACCGCTCGCTGGAAAACGCCCTGAAATACACCGTGGCCACCGAAACCGGCGAGATCAAACACTACACCCTGTCGCCCGCCGACCTCGACCCCCTCAGCGCCTCGATGCTGGAAAACCTGCGCGACAAAATCAAAAGCGCCTCGGCCGGCATCAGCCTGTCGCCCATCGACACGCTCATCAATACCATCGAAAAGACCCGAAAGCCGGCAGACGTGGGCGGCGCCGGGCACGATTTTTACCGGGTGCGCGAATGCACGGGCCGCTCGTTCCAAATCAAAGACGAAGGCGGCACACTGGTGTACCGTTCCTTCAAGGCCAATGTGAAGCAATTTTTCGCCGATTTCAATTCCGGCGACGCCGACGTGCTGCTCATCAACCAAAGCGCCAGCACCGGCGTGTCGGCCCATGCCAGCGGCAAATTCCGCGACCAGCGCCAGCGGGCCATGATCATCCACCAACCCGAACTGGACATCAACACCGAGGTGCAAAAACGAGGTCGCATCAACCGCACCGGCCAGGTGAATTTGCCGGAATACTTATATGTGTCTTCGTCCATCCCGGCTGAAAAGCGCATTTTGATGGTGCTGAAACGCAAGTTGAAAAGCCTCGATGCGAACACGACGGGCAGTCAGAAATCCAGCGACGCCCAATTGGAATCGCCGGACTTTTTCAACAAATACGGCGACCGGGTGGTGCAGGGTTTCCTGGGCGAAAACCTGAGCATCGCAGCCGCGCTCCGGCTGGACAGTGGCGAAGACAACAACTCGTCCTCCGCCCGCTCGGATCTGGCCGAAATGTTCAGCCGCCGCATCGCCCTGCTCACCGTGGAGGATCAGGAACGGGCTTACGCCGAGGTGCTGGCCCGCTACAACGAGTTCGTTGAAGACCTGAAACAGCGCGGCGAATACGACCTGGAGGTGGAATACCTGCCCCTGGAAGCGGAAACCGAAGAGCAATTCCTGCTGGAAGAAGGCAGCGGACGGCCCACGCCGTTTGGTCAGCCGGCCGTTTTAGAACAGGTGCAAGCCCGGGTGCTGAAACGCCCGATGAAATGGAGCGAGGTGCAGGCAATCATGGAAAAAACGCTGCAAGGCGCTTCGCCGGAGGATTTTCAAAAACGGTTCCGGCAGGAATACGAGACCGGCCGCCAGGAATTGCGCGCCGCCAAATCCGCCGAGCGCAATGCCAAACTGCGCAAAGTCGAAGATGAAATCCGCGAACTGGAAATACTGCGCGACTCGGGCAAGTCCAAAGACGTGGAAAAACTGGAAAAAGGGCTGGAGAAAGCGGGTAAACAACTCGCCGAACTCAAGGAAAAAATGGCTGCCGAGGAATCCAAGATCACGGCCGAAACCAACAACGGCCTTCGCATCATTGATTTTTTCAAAGTGGGCCGGCCTTTCCAGTTTCGCATCGAGCAGGCCGGCACCGCGCGGGAGTTAAATGGCGTGGTCACGGGTTTGTATTTCCTGAAACCCGTGGGCGATCCCACGCGCTACAACCCGGCCAACGTGCGCATCACGGCCGCCATCTACGGCCCGGAACGCACGTGGACGCTCAAGTTCAACAGCCCGGAAGTGTTCACGGCGATGGGTATGAGCACCCACAACCAGGAGGTGTTTTTACAGGATTTGCTGTACAACTGGAACCGCCACGACAGTGCGGGCAACAAACGGGAGGAGCAGTTTATCGCCACGGGCAATATGCTGCTGTCGGCTAAAAACGTGTTTTTGCAGGGCGCCGGCGGCAAATTGATCAAATACAGCACCTTCGATGGTGGTATCCGCTCGGGCATCCTGGTGCAAAAAGAAGTGGATCACAAGGGCCGGGAGCAGAAATCAGAGCCCAAAACCCGCCGCTCCGTGCGTGCCCTGGCCGATGAACTGGCGCAAACCCGCCCGGGCTACCAGCAATACCGCTATGTAGAGGGCACGGCTTTGAACAACGCCATCGCCTTTGTGCGCACCCGCGAGGAAATGTACCGGGTGACCATGCCGAAAACCACGGCCTTCAAACCCTACTACGGCGACAAAGACTTAGTCAATTTGCTTTTCCAGGACACCTACGACCGCAGCCGGGGCCTGCCCAAGGCTTTCGTCAGTTACCCGCCTAACCTGCTGGCCGGCTACCTCCACCGCGACGACCTGCAAGCCTTCCTGGACATCCTGGCCGACAAGTACCAGATGACCTACTTAGCCGAGGCCCAGCAGTTCGCCGGATTTCTCAACCTCGACCAACCCATCGCCGACCGCGAGCCTTCCGAGATGGAACAAATGCTCATCATCCTCGAACAACTGAACCTCGAAACCGCCCCATAACCGCCATGACCTACCAACTCCAAAGCCTGACTCCGCCGCAAATCGCCCGCCTGGACGAGGTGCCCATCGCCCGGCAGGAGCAGATCATTGACCAGACCGGCGAGCCGCTGCGCCTGGTGACTTCGTATTATTTGGTCAAAAACGCCTCGGCCAATTTTACTGTACCGCATGAAACCGCAGAAAACCTCGATGCGGCGATTTACGGCCTATTAACCCGCAAAGGCTTTTTGAACGGGACTATGCAGGTAGCAAAACCGGAGCCGGTCAAACAAGAACCGGCGCAGGCCAAAATGGATTTGCCCGAGCCGGCCCGACCGGTGGCTGCTAAACCTCCAACCCCTAAACCGGCTGAGCGGTCAAAGTCTTTTTCCTTCAACAACTACCCACTGGCCAAAAAATTCATGCCCCTGCACCAGCAGCGGGTGGTCAGCGGCTTCAACGAGGAGCGCGAGGCCATCGCGGGCGAGGTGGAAAAGATGTTGGCCGCCATTCCGAAGTTCCGTTCGCAGTCGAAAAAGCCCTTGATGGAGCAAACCGTGTATGCCCACTATTTCTACGGGCAAAGCGATTGGTTTATCCTGGAGTATGACGGCAGCGAGGATATGTTTTTCGGCTATGCAATCCTGAATAGCGACAGTCAAATGTCCGAGTCCGGCTTCATCGGCCGGCAGGAAATCACTGAAAATGGCCGGGTGGAATTGGATTTTCATTGGAAACCGGTTGTGTTGGGTGAGGCGCTGCACCAGGCTGATCCGGACTTTTTCAAGGCGCCCAAGAAAAAGGAGGCGCAGGAACCGACTACCGAACAATTGATCGGCGTCGGTTTCGACCAAAAAAGCCAGTACACCCTCGCGGCCTGGAACAAGGCGCTACCGGTCATGGAATGGCTGGTGCGCAATACACCTTTCGTGGTCCCGCAAGACTTTGGTCCCGGCAAGGGCAAATACAAAACCACCCGGAGCGTCACCAATACCTATCTGGCGGATTTATACGACCGGAAAATCGCCCTGCCCACGCCAAAATTTAAAAAGGGCGACATGGCACAGTACAAAGATACGCCCGTTCAAATCCTGGACGACGGCATTTTCGATCCCACGGCGGGGCGCTGGATTTACCTAGTTCAGGCCTACCAATGGGCTGATCCGGACAATGTGAGTGAAAAGAGCCTTTCGCCCATCGAGCACACGGATTGGAACGGCTTTGTCGAAGGGCAATCCTACCGGCACAGCAACGGCAAAACCTACCAGTTAGACGGCCTGATCGAACTGGGTGACGGGCAAAAATTAGCCACCTGGAAATTGGACGGCAAACGTGTCGGCGCGCCGATCCCGAACCTGCCCGGGTATTTCAAAACGGAAAGCGGCACCGTCGAAGCGGCACCGGTGGATAACTCGAAGCGCCTGCGGCTCGCCCAGGCCAAAGCCAAAGCGCAAGCCGCCCGCATCCGAATCCTCAAACTAAAACCTCAAAAAGCAGCCTGACCATGTATAAAATAGCTCAACTGACCGATGTGCAAATCGCCAAACTCCAGCCCGATCTGCGCCGGGAAATCGAATCCCTGAAAACTGACAGCGACAACTTCGACCCGGAACTGTACGAGGTGTTTGCTGAAAACGACAAGGACTTGTACGAACTGGCCGAGGGCCAGTTACCCGGTGTATCCCACGCCGTCGAACCAACGGCGTTACAACGCGGCCCCAAACCCAGGGAAAAACGCGCCAAAAAACAAGCCGACGCTTATTCCGAAACCGTCACCATCGATGACATACAGTACTTAGTCGGCGCCGGACCGGATGGAACCGTGCAATACGGTCTGGACAAAAATGGCCGGCTGCTCCAGATCGGCGACGCCGTGGAAGCCACCATCAAAGGTCAAAAAGTACGCGGTGTCATCGCCAGCCTCAAGACCCGCAAAGGCGGCGGCCACCTGGTGCGCTACACCGACGACGCCGGCAATAAAAAAACCGCGATGTTGCAGCCTTCGGCCATTGCCAAAACGACCGTGGCTTCGCCAAACACTAGCAAAGAAACCCCGGTAGCGCCCTACAAAATGCGACTGCCCAAGAATTTGGTCAAAAAAGCCGAAATCGCCCGCCGCACTGACTGTGACGAAAACGAAGCCATCCTGGTGACGCCCACAGAAAAAGTGGAAATCGCCGCGCCCACCATCGCTGATCCGGCCAAAGGTGATAAAATCCTCGCCCATCCCGACGGCACGCCCATGACCGTCATTGAGGGCAAGGCCGTGGACCAGCATTTCGAAGTGGAAGGCAAAGCCGGCGTCGAAACCCGGAAAGACGGCACCGTCACCTTCGATGTCGCCGGCGACGAAACACTCGAAGCCGCCGTGCAGCCCCAACCGGCTGACGATGAGACGAAATACCGCGCGGTCAAGGCAAAGAAACCCACTTCCAAATGCGAATTCTCCCGCGAAAAGGCCAAGTCGCCGGCCCTGATGACCTTCCTGGAAGGCATGCGCCTGCGCTGGCACGACGGCG
>JAKLJF010000242.1 GCA_023151335.1 Thermoanaerobaculia bacterium
GCAGTTCCGGCATCGAGCGTGAACCGGAAGGATCCGGTTCACGGCGGCGCTCCGTCGATACGGATGAAGGCAGCGGGATCGAGGAATGATCCGAACCTGCCATTGACGGATTAAACCTTTCTTACCAACCGGGGTCATACGCGATGACTATTGGTCAGACGACTTTAAGTCGTCAGACCAATGTTGTGAAACCGGTCTGTCTTTCTTTTTCACCGAACCATAAAATACGCATTTATGAAGACTCACTTTATTGCCGGATTGCTGTGTACAGGGGCAATGCTGCTCTTTTCTTTTTCTGCCGTGGGGCAGGACGTTGACCCCGCCGACAGCACCGGCCTGCCCGGCGATCATTTCAGCCTGGAAGGCGCGATCGATCTGTTCAAAAAAGCGGAATCGCCCGAAGCATTTGAAAAGCTGCTCAACACGGAAAAAAATTACGTGAACAATCTCGACCTGAATGAAGACGGCGAAATTGACTACATCCGGGTGATCGACAACGTGGAAGGCAACTCCCATGCTATTGTTTTACAGGTACCTGTCAGTGAAACGGAATCGCAGGACATCGCCGTGATAGAAATTGAAAAAAAGGGCGATGAAGAAGCCATCCTGCAGATTGTCGGCGACGAAGATATCTATGGGGAGCAAATCATTGTGGAACCCACCGAAGAGGACGAGATTAAACCGAATAAGGGAAGAGGCGGGCCGGCGGTTGATCTGCGCCCCGACGCCATCGTGGTCAACGTTTGGCTGTGGCCGGGTGTGCGGTACGTTTATGGCCCGCGTTATACCCGCTGGGTATCACCCTGGCGCTGGCGGTACTATCCGGCCTGGTGGCGGCCCTGGCACCCTTATCCCTGGCGTTACCGCTATGTGCACGTAGCGCCATTCCGCCGGCATTGCACGGTGGTGACCACGCACCGCGTAGTGCATGCACACGGTGTGTATGCGCCCCGGCGTACCAGTTCTACCGTTGTCCACAGCCGGACGACCACTGTGGTCGCGGCACGGGGCAAACACGGTACCACCGTGGTAGGCAAAAAAACGACTACCTCCACAAAGGTCCGGGGCCGGAACGGCAACACCGTTACCCGTGAAAAAACAACCACCAAGGCCGCCCGGCAGGGCCGGAACGGAAACGTGGCGGGGAAAAAATCAACGACCAAAACGACGACCCGGCGAAGGGGGAGGCAGTAGGTAGTGATGCGCATATCGGCACCGGAGGAGCACCCGGGAAGACAAGCGGCAGATCAACAACTGAAGCGAGGAGTGGGCAGGCGGGCCGCTCACCGCCTGCTCACCTCTACCCAATCAAAAAAAGCCGGGATAGTGTCCGCGCCTTTTGGCGTGTAATCATCTCTTGTCCAACCCTGAAAGGCAGCGATGCCTATGTAAGCCGGGGCAAAATCCAGATCGACAGTGGTTAGCAGATTATACTGACTCCAGGGAAAGCCTGTTTTGTAGTATACGGCACATTTTTTCCCGCGCAAGGTTAGCCGCAGGTAAATCGTATCCATCGACGGGTCAGGTTTCCCGGGGTCTATTTCTACAAGAGGGAACGGGTGCTGAATGACATCGCCGTTCGGGTAGGTGTGGATCAGGGATATTCCCTGAACGGCGGGTATACCGTCCGGCCAGCGGTCATTTGGGTCGCCGGGATAAGGGCCGTTGAACCCAAAGGTTACCCGGACGTGTTGCAGGCGGCTTTTGTCCTGGTCAAACAGGATGAATCCGGCCTGCTGATGATTTTGTGTGGGGTAAAAATCAACCAGCCGGGTACTCACATCCGAATTCTGCCCCGGCAGTTCGTGTACCAGCAGGTTGGCGATCCGGCGGGGTTCGGTGGGTTTTACCCAGTAGTCGCCGGGCAAAGTATACAGCGCCAGCATGCCGGGCCGCGGCTGGCGGCGCCAATTAGCAGTGTCGAAATCCAGTATTTCCCACCCTTCCCGCTTTAAACGGGCAGGATCCGTATCATTAAAAGGTTCTTCCACGTTGGCCGGCGTCACCGGCCCAAAGGCCAACCAGAAGATGAAACCGGATGTGCACATGGTGAGCAGGATCGCTGCCCAACGCCAGGGGGACACAGGCAGTCTTTTGCGGCGGGATTTACCGGTATAAACATCAAGCGCGTGCAGAAAGTCTTTGCCGAAACTGGCGTTCTCCAGCTGCTCCGCGTCGCACACCGAGGGGTCGGTGTAGTAAAATAGTTTTCGCAGGCGGATCAGGCTGACCGATTGTTCCGCACCGGGGACAACCCGGATGATATCGTCCCTGATATCTTCGTAAGCCTCCTTGTAGGTGGTAGCCGGAACGGCTTTCAAACCGGGATTCCGTTTGCGGAATTTTTCCCGGATCGCTGCACGCAATTTTTCCAGCTCTTCCCTGCCGAGGGATTTGGTTCGGGCCATGGTCGTATGGATTTTATTCTTTCTTTGGACAAAATCGCACAAGTGAACAAATGTAGGAAGATGCCGAAACAATTTTCGGAATATCTGCAATATAATCGGGGTATGTTTATTGTTTTACTTTTGTCGCCTGCCACGCTTTTTATCTCTCCTTTAATATTCCCGATCGTCCGCGGCTATCACCCCAGCCCCCCTTTTATGGCACTAGTATTCATCGCCTGGATTCATCTGCATTTCGGGTGTCCCGGGTATTTTTTTACCAAACTCATCAATAAATTATGAAAACCAGATTGATTCTCTTCCTGTTTTTGCTGACCGCTGCAATCGGCTTTCAAAATTG
The DNA here is from genome assembly GCA_023151335.1 of Thermoanaerobaculia bacterium. GTDB lineage: Bacteria > Bacteroidota > Bacteroidia > Chitinophagales > Saprospiraceae > M3007. The sequence continues at coordinate 2,746 of JAKLJF010000242.1, forward strand.
CAGTAAAGACACCGGAACACTGCCTGCTTTCGATGAAAGTAAGTCATTTTCTGTTGACGAACGCGCTTCCACCGTTGTAGTGCCTGCCGGCTCGCACAACGCCCTGGCCGCGGCCATCGCCGCGGCGGGCAACAACGGCACCGTGCGCCTGGCCGCCGGCAACCATACGGAGGACGGCACCGTGACCATTCCCTACCGGATCAAACTCATCGGCGATGAGGGGGCGGTGCTGATTTCGGATACGGATCCGGTGACTGAAGCCCATTTTGTGATGGAAACGGCTATCCATGTTTTGGGCGCGGCCAATACGATCATCGATAACATCGACTTTCAAACGCCCGGCGGTGCAACCGGCGGCACGGCCATCGTGGTGGAAAACTCGGCTAACGTAACGGTTAAAAACTGTTCGATGACCCATGTGCAATTTGGCGTGCTGATAGAAAAATCAAAAAATGCCAACCTAACCAACAATACCATCTCTACGTCGACAGCCTGGCAAACCTTGGATATTCCCGTAGCCCACGGTATCGTGGTGATCAATGGGAAAAATGCCCGTATTGAAGGCAACGAAGTTTCAAATGCCACTTTCGGTATTTGGTGTTGCGATGAGAATGGTATATACAAACAAAATTATACACATCATAACCTCATTGGCATGATCCTGTGCAAAGTCCCGGAAAATGGCCTGCCCATGCCCGACGGCCACCTCACCGGCGCTGCATTGTCCGGAACCAACTGGAAATGTAAAAACAACCGGTCTCAATACAACTTTACTGTCGGATACCTGGTCATCGATGGGGCCAGGGATAATTTACTGGAAGACAATGAAGGGGGCAGCAACGGCACCTACGACATCGAGTTGACCGCCGAAACAGATCGCTTCGGTTTTTGGGTACCTGCTTCGGTTCATAACACTGCCAAAGCCGGCACATTCCCCAATGTCACCATCAAAGATTGCGGGATTGACAACACCGTGATCGGCGGTATCCAGATTGATATAACAGCTGATCCTTGTTACTAATCCGTTTTTTTTTTCTGAAGCACAAGACCTGGGCATGCCGGTATTTCCGGTGTGCCCTTTTTGTTTTCCGTGCAAAACTGAAATTTTCCTTTCCTTTACCCCGCCAATTTCATCCGCCTTTTCCTGTACATGGAACCTGCTACCGACAACGCCGCCCGACTGCCGCCTTCCAAGATCATCCGGCGGGGTATTCAGGGTTTTATTTTTTTCTCTGCTATCGGCACCGTGGTGAGCATGTGGTGGAAGCGACCGGCGGGCCTGGCGGAAATGCTTGAGGTGATCGACTGGCGCTTCATGGCATTGCTGATCCCGCTGATCGCCCTCGATTACTGGCTGGGCGGTTTTCGCTATCGCTTGTATTTCGACGGGAAAATTTTTCCAAACGTCTCGCTCTGGGATTGCATGCGTTCCAATTGGGCGAATATGTTCATGGGCGCTGCCACGCCTTTTCAAACCGGCGGCGGACCGGCCCAGATATATGTGCTTTGGCGCAAAGGAGTATCGGTTACCGATTCAATACTGGTATCGGTGATGAATTTTTCGGCGACGCTGGTGTTTTTTATACTCTCCAGCATAGCCGTATTGGCCTGGATACCGCCAGGGTTTCTTGGAGCGGATTTTACGCCCGTCTTTCAGACGGCTTTTATAGTGGTAGGCAGCATTGCCGGCCTTATGTTGTTGTTGCTTTTTTTTCCGTACATCGGTCATTTCCTGATCAACAGGATCGCGATGTTCATTCCTTTGCGGGGAGAAAAGACCTTGAGTAAACGGGACCGGCTGCTGTTGAAACTGGAACAGGAAATTGAACGTTTCGGCAGCGGTTTCCGGAGCGTGGTGCAACGCGCCAAATGGAAACTGCTGGTCACGGTGGTTGCCACCATCGTGTTGTTTTCCGGTAAATACGTCATGGGTTACGTGGTTGCCCGGGCGATGGGGCAAGACGTGCCGTTTGATCTTTTTTTCGGTTTACAGATCGTGCAGCTCCTGATGATCTATTTTGCGCCGACGCCTGGCGCTTCCGGCGTGGCGGAAATATCGGCCGCCTGGCTGATGGGCACACTGATCCCGGCCGAACTGCTTCTGGTCTATGTAGTACTCTGGCGTTTCTCCACTACTATTTTCGGCGCCGTCATCGGGGGTTTCGTATTGCTGCGCGAACTCGGCGAAGACCGGCAGCAGCCTGCCGTGGCGCCCGTCGAATAGCGTTTTTTAATCCTGACTGGTAGACAATGAGCAACAATAAATACGATGCGATAGTGATCGGCTCCGGTTTTGGCGGCTCCATGACCGCATACCAGCTCGTGCGGGCCGGCATGCGGGTGCTGATGCTGGAACGCGGCGACTGGGTGCAGCGCGGGCCGGAAAACTGGGGGCTCCGGGGTTCCATCGACCTGACACCCCACTACGATAAAAGTTCTCCCCTTCGTGTTGTGGCGGGCGGCAATAAAAAAGTGATGGGTCTGTACTCCTGCGTGGGCGGACCCTCCGTTTTTTACGGCGGCGTATCGTTCCGCTTCCGGGAACGCGATTTTGAACCGGAAAAAGAAATAACTGCCGGCTCCGGCGCCGAATGGCCATTCCGGTACCGCGACCTGGAGCCGTATTACACAGCGGCTGAAAATCTGTTGAATATTTCCGGCGAAACCGGCGTTGATCCCACCGAACCACCCCGCGGCGCGCCTTTGCCGCAGGGGCCGGCGCCGTTGGCCGGTATTTCCCGGGAGGTGAAATCCGCCGCCGAACAGCTGGGGCTTCGGCCGTTCCAATTGCCGCTGGCGATCAATTATGATGACAAAAACCGCAACGGCTGCGTGCAGTGCACCACCTGCGATACCTATGCCTGCGCTATCAGCGCCAAAAACGACCTTTCGGTAATGGTGCTGGCCGGCCTGATCGAACGCGGCCTTACCCTGAAAGCCAACACCGTCGTGACGCGTTTGCATGCGGAGAAGGGACGTATTCAAACGGTGGAATGCATATCGAGGGAAACCGGCGAACGGCTGCAATTCGAATCGGACGTGGTCGTCCTGGCCGCCGGCGCGCTGGCCTCTCCCCAACTGTTGCTGGCTTCCGGATTACAGGATCTGAATCCGGGGGGGCATGTGATCGGCCGCTATCTCATGCGGCATGTGAACGCCATCATTTTCGGCATTTTCCCCGGCCAGGCGGATAAGGAAAACCGCTTTCACAAACAGCTGGCCATACTCGATTATTATTTCGGTCATCCCGGCACGCCGTTTGGCAAACTGGGCAGCCTGCAACAAATGCCCACGCCGCCCAGGGGGCTGGTGCAAAATGCCGTGCCGGGCTTATTGGGTAAGCTGTTGAGTCAGGGTGTGCCGTTGCTCACCGGCCTCCTGGCCATTGCCGAAGATCAACCCCAATATGACAACCACCTCCGGATCGATCCGGATCAAAAAGACCGTTTCGGCTTGCCGCAGGCCGTTATCAGCCACCATTATTCCAAACGCGATTTGGCGGCGCTGGATGTTTTGGCCGGGGAGGCAAAAAAAATTTTGAAGAAGGCGGGTGCTTTAACCCACTATGTGCACCACATTCGCACGTTCTCCCATGCTGTCGGGACCGTGCGCATGGGCGCCGACCCCGCCACTTCGGCCCTCGATGAATACTGCCGTTTTCGGGGTATCGATAATTTATACGTGGTGGACGGCAGTTTTATGCCTACCTCCGCGGCGCTGAATCCCAGTCTGACCATTTCGGCGAATGCCCTGCGGGTGGGGGAGAAAATCGCAACGAACTAGATGATTACGCAGAAAAAAAACGCCATGACATTCCGAACCATAGAACCGGGTCAACCGGTGCGCATCGCCTTTCTCGGTTGCGGCGGCGTAACCCGCCGGCACAGCAAAACGCTGGCCCGCTATCCGGACGTCCGGCGCTACTATGCCAGCCGTTTGGCGGAAAAGGCGGAAATGTTTTGCCGGGAATTAAAAGGCAGCGGTTTTTTCGGTTCCTATCAGGCCGCTATCGACTCGCCGGAGGTGGATGTCGTTTTCATAGCCACGCCGCCGGATAGTCACCTGTCGCTGAGCCTGCAGGCCATTGCGGCGGGTAAACACGTGATCGTGGAAAAACCGCCTTTCTTTCGCGCAGCCGATTTTGACCTGATAGAATCGGAACGCCGGAAAACCGGCGTTCAGGTGATGGTGGCGGAAAATTATTTTTACAAACCGCTGCTGCGTACCCTGCGGGAAATCCTGCACACGGATGTGATCGGCGATATCCGGTTTATGGTTTTCAATGCCACCAAAACCCAGACAACGGGCGACTGGCGCGACGAGCCCGGCAAAGCCGGCGGCGGCGCCCTGTTTGAAGGCGGCATTCACTGGGTCAATTTTTTGTCGAATTTGGGGCTGAACGTCCGCTCGGTCAGCGGTTTTCAGCCGGGCAAGCCGGCAGCCGGCACTTTGGAGCGGAGTTTTCAAATGGTATTTTCCTACGAAGAAGGCCCCGTAGCCACCCTGTTGTATTCCTGGGAGATCGACACCCTGTTCAAAGGGTTGCGCCTGTCGCGGATATACGGCACGGGGGGGTCCGTTACCCTGG
>JAKLJF010000243.1 GCA_023151335.1 Thermoanaerobaculia bacterium
CGCCGATAGAGGACAACGGCGATAAAGCAGCATACAGGGCCGTGCTGTGACTCAGAAACCGGAACAACTGCGCCGGCTTATGGGCAAGGGCTACCACGAAACTCAGCACCGGCGCAAAAAAGGTCAGCAGGGTGATGGCAAAAAAATCCCAGTCATAAATGACCTCGAAACCCGGACTGAGCGCCAATATAGGTAACAGGAACTCCTGTCCGCCCAGCACAAAAGTCAGGTCTTGCCGGTAACTGAAAAACATGGGCAGTACCAGATTAGCATTCAGCATGAAGAGAAAATAGACCAGTGTAAGCGGCAGGTTGAGGGTTGGGAACAGCACGTCCAGTTTTTCCGTCCAGGAAATATTGCGCGCCCGCAACAGCCAGCCCATTTTTTTGTGCAGGAATTCGCTGGTGCCCCGCGTCCACTTCATGTGCCGGATGCGGAAAGCGCGCACTGTGTCGGGAAAATCCTCATAACACACCACCTCCTCCACAAAACGGCCGCGGTAGCCTTTTTCGCGAATATGGATGGCAAAACCGAGGTCTTCGCTGACGATGTCGGGGAACCCGCCGATCTCTTCCCAGCATTTGCGGCGCAGGAGGGCGCCATGGCCCAGAAACATCACAAAACCATAGTCGTTGCGCAGCGGCTGGTACCATTTCCAGTGAATGTCGATGCCCACGCCGAGCGATTTGGCCAGGGCGCTCTGGCTGTTGGGATTGGCCCGGTGATTGGCTTGCACAAAACCGCAGGTCGGGTCGTGTTCCATCACCGGCACTAATTTGGACAGAAAATCGGGCGGCAGGATCTCATCGGCGTCGGCAATGGCGAAATACGGTTCTTCCGTAGCCGCGGTGGCCAGGCCGTGATTCATATTGCCCGCTTTGAATGCTTTGCGATCGGGACGGCGGATGACCTTCACCCGTTCGGAGAAACGTTGGGCGAATTGATCCACCAGCTGCTTGAATTTTTCATCCGTACTGTCGTCGAGCATATACACGGTGAAATTCGGATAGTCCTGAGTTACGCAGGAAAGCACGCTTTCTTCCACAAAATCGTTGCAGGTCGTATACAAAATAGCGACCGGAGGGAGAATGTGGTCAATGTGGTTAATGGGATTGCCCGCGGCTACGGGTTTGGCGGGGGCCCATTTCCGCATCAATTGGTACCAGACGGCAAAACCGACGATAGCGACATTGTATATACCATACAACCAGGCAAAATCGATAAAACCGATAAACAGCCAGAGCGCCAGTTCGCTGGCCCAATTATAGGCCATGTCGAGCAACAGCAACAGCCGGGGTTGAAACCAGACCAGGGCGAGCAACCAGGCGCCGAAAACGGTCAGATACAGGGTGGGTTTCGGCGACACAGCCATCGGGCGGGCCTGGGAATGAATTTTATGATCATTTAAAACGGCAACCGGATGCAAAGGCAGGGAGGCCGGTTTCGGAACAGCATGGATTTGTGTCAATGGCGTACTCATGGTGAATAGCGTTTTTAATTGATAGGATTACAGCGCATTATGAAGTTTGACATAGATCGGACCCGGCCAACAGAGACCAATTGACCCGAAACCCGTTATTTCAAAGCTTTTAATCTATTTTTCCAGGCGGAGTTTTATACCTGCCGCGGCCACGGTCAGGTCGGCAAACGGTGTTCGTTCCCAACGGAGCGAGAATTGCCCCCATACAAGCTGGCTGAAGGGCAGAATAGCCGTGATATAGCTGCCGATGATCTTATTGTCTTTCGAATCGGCCGGAGTAATACCCGCTTTACCATACATCAGTCCGAGGTTCAGTTCGTAGCCGCCCGGCGTTCTCAATTGGTTATTGAGCATAAACCGGTTTTCCGTGCGCGGGGCGTTTTCCACACGGGAAAGGAAATAATAAGGCTCCACGGCATACCAACGCGTGAGGGGGGCCCGGAAGCCGCCGTACGCCAGCCATTCGTTGGGTCCCTTATTGCTCAGGCCGTAAAAACCGCCGGCTTTCACCGACATGCCGTTGGCCAAAAAACAAACCTGTTCGCCACTGAATATTTGCTGATTTACGTTGTCCGGCAACAAACGGGCGCCGTATTCAAGTCGGGTGGTGAATCTTTTATCCCAGGCAGAAACCGCGCCGACCGACAGCGCCTGGGCTTCCTGGTTGGTTCTCACCAATGCTGCAAGGTCGGCGGTGAGGGAGTTGTCGTACTTCAGGTACATCCGCAGCCGCCGGCCAACCTGACCGCTGAGTTGAAGCGTGCGCAAACTGAATTTCGTTTCTCCCTCTGTGGATGAATAACCGGCCCAAACATCGAATTCCAGCGGGGCCGCCGCGCTATATGTGCTTTTCAGCAGATCATTGGCGATCCGGTTGGCAGAATCGATTTGCAGGGCGCTGCGCAGGACGATCCGGGCTTTTTTCACTTCGTAACGGCTCAGATAGGCCTGCGCCAGGGCAATGCGATATTCCGTTTCACCGGGAAATTTTTGGGTCAGATCGAGGAAATAGGTAATAGCGGCAGCGCCGTCGCCGGCCCAGAGATGTACGTAAGCCAGTCCCTTGAATGCTTCGACGCTGTTCGGCTGCGACAGTTTTAATTTCTCAAAGGCGCGTTTGGCCAACCTGTAATTCCCCGACCATGCATAATTATAACCCTGGCCAACAAGGGCTTCCGTTGCATTTGGATCGAGCGCAAGGGCCTCTTCGAACTTCAGGCGCGCTTTGTCGTACTGTTTACTCCAGGAGTAGTTGTAACCGGCCCCGGTCAGGGCCTCCAGGTTATTGGGCTGTTGGACGAGGATACGCTCGTATTGCGCCTCCGCCCCGGCGTACTGACCGGAAGCGGCCAATTGTCGGGCTTGCGCGAGTTCTTTTTCAATATTGCCCGATTGGGCCGGAGCGGATTGCGCTAATACATACAGCAAGGACAGGCACAGGAATTTTACTTTCATGTCAGATTGAAATTTGTGTTCAACTGGCTCAAAAGTGCCTGCACCGGCTGCCGTAAAAAAAATGAAAGGCGCTGAACAGGGAGAATTCAGCGCCCAAAGGGTAGTAGTACGACGTTCAGGCCGCTACGGCTGAGGCCCGAAAGGGCTAATGAATCGGCTCTGCAGGGCTTGGGCCAGGGCTGCCTGAACGCCGCGCTACCTACACAAAACGGTTGAGCAAATTCTCAAACATTTCCTGCTTGCCGCTGCGCTGTGCCGGCTCGCCATTGCGCCGGGCTATACCCGCCAGTTCTTCCAAGGAAAAGCGGCCCTGTTCAAACGATAATCCTTCTCCGCTGTCGAAAGAAGCATACCGGTCGCGGCGCATTTGCCGGTAGGCAGACGTGGACAAAATAGCGTCGGCGGCGAGCAGGGCGCGGGCAAACACGTCGATGCCGCCGATGTGCGCGTGAAACAGGTCGTCGGGGTCGGTGGAATTGCGGCGCGTTTTGGCGTCGAAATTCACGCCGCCGCCCCGGAGCCCGCCGGCTTCGAGGATCACCAGCATCGCCTCGGTGAGCTCGTACACATTATTGGGGAACTGATCGGTATCCCAGCCGTTCTGGTAATCGCCCCGGTTGGCGTCGATGCTGCCCAGCAGGCCGGCATTGGCGGCCACCTGCAGTTCGTGCTGGAAACTGTGCAGCGCCAGTGTGGCATGGTTTACTTCCACATTCAGTTTGAAATCTTTGTCCAAGCCGTGTTCGCGCAGGAACCCAATCACGGTGGCGCAGTCGAAGTCGTACTGGTGTTTGCTGGGTTCCATGGGTTTCGGCTCCACGAAGAAATTACCGGTAAAGCCGTTTTTGCGGGCATAATCTTTGGCCATGTGCAGAAAACGCGCCATGTGTTCCAGTTCGCGTTTCATGTCGGTATTCAGCAGCGACTGGTATCCTTCGCGCCCGCCCCAGAACACGTAGTTTTCGCCACCCAGGGCGATGGTCAGGTCGAGGGCCATTTTGACCTGGGCGCCGGCATGGGCCACCACGGTGAAATCGGGATTCGTGGCGGCGCCGTTCATGTAGCGCGGGTGGCTGAACAGATTGGCCGTGCCCCACAGCAGCCGCACGCCGGAAGCGGCCATTTTTTCCCTGGCATAATCGCCGATCGTATGCAGGCGCCGCTCGCTCTCCGCCAGCGATTCGCCTTCGGCGATCAGATCAAAATCGTGGAAACAGTAGTACGGCAAACCCAGTTTGGTGATCAATTCGAACGCGGCGTCCATCTTGTCTTTGGCCTGCTGTACGGGATCTGTTGCCCGGAGCCAGGGGAACGCTTTGGTGCCGGGGCCGAACGGGTCGCCGCCGGTACCGCAGAGGGTATGCCAGTACGCCACGGCGAATTTGAAGTGTTCGCGCATGGTTTTGCCGGCTACCACCCGGTTTTCGTCGTAAAAGCGGTAGGCCAGCGGGTTGTCGGTATCAGGGCCTTCGTAGCGGATACGGGCGATGCCGGGGAAATATTCTTTTTCGCCGAGGGTAGTGTGGATGGTGTTTGCCATGTTTTCTACTGAACAGTTGATCCTGTGCGCTTCGTTTGGTATCAAAATTTTAGCAATTGTTGTGCAAAGTTAAAATTTGAATCTCATTTTCTGGCAGCTGCAACCGCAAAACTTCCTCTTTGCACTCCTGGTTCCGGCCTTTGTATATCCATTTCTTTTCCATTAAAAAGCGTATGTGCAAATATAAATCGGCACGTGGCTTTGCTTTTTATAAGAACTTTTTTGAGAAGAGAAGCCAATATTACCGCCAAGCCTTGGCTATGCATACACCGGGAGCTATTGGTCAAACGGCTTTGAATTGTCAGACCAATATGGATAGCATTCGATTATGCGCGGCCAAGGCTTGGCTGTACAGACGTCCAAAGTCTAATATAAATTTAAAGTTTTATAATTGGCACAGTGGCAGTAAATTTCGTCCCTGTAAGCTGTAAATAATAGATTCCCGGAGCCAATAGTTCAAGGTTTATAATTCGTTCCTCCCCTTTCTCGATAGGGATTTCATCCCGAACAATCGTTTTGCCCAAGGCATCAATGATTTCTATCCACCTGACCGGACTTTCTTCACATCTGATTTTTAAAAAATCGTTGGTCGGGTTGGGCGATATGAACAGGTTATGTATTTCATTCAAATTACCGCTTGTGGTGACAATTATAACGTAAACGGAAGCCGAATCGGTGCATTCTACATTATTGGTAACTGTAACAGAATACATCTGCATCGAATCGACCAGAATGGTTGCCGTAGTCTCTTTAGTTGACCACATAAATTTCAAACCTTCTCCGGAGACGTTTGGTACGAGGGGTTGTCCTGATTGTAAAACAACGGTATCCATCCCAAAATTTACGGTCGGTGTCGGGTTAACCGTCACTGTCAATGTTTGGATCGGGGAACTGCCGCAATTGTTGTTGGCGCTTACATAAATTACAACATTTTTCTCACCCGCTGTTGTAAGAATTGAATTGGAAGCGGAGGAGCCTATCCAATCCGATGCAGGAAACGCCCAGGAATAGGATGTCGCTCCTGCCACGGGAGGAACCGAAAAAATATTCGCCGTGCCCGGGCATACTGTTGTTGGCCCAAGAATATTTTCCGGTTGGGCAGGCGCTGTAATCACCGAGACAATCAGGGTACGCGGCGCCGAGTTGCCACATTCATTGATTGCCGTGACCGTGATATTTCCACCCGACGCCCCGGCCGTGGCGGTGATTGAATTCGTGGTTGAAATGCCTGTCCAACCGGGAGGCAAGGTCCAGGCATAAGACGTCGCCCCTGCGACGGTGGCGATGGAATAGATGTTATTGGCCGAACCGGAACAAAGGTCTGCCGGTCCCGCTATAACATCGGGTTGACCCGGAGGAGAAAGAACCGATATTGTGACCGTTGCTGTTCCGGAACAACCGTTCATGGTGCCGGTAACGGTGTAAGTGGTAGTAACAAGGGGTGAAGCAACAGGGTTTGGAATGGCTGGATTGCTTATACCCACGGCGGGATGCCAATTGTAAGATGCAGCTCCGTTTGCCATAAAGTTGGCTGATTTGCCAATACAAATCGCGGCAAGGTTGCTCGTTGCGGTCACAATTGGCGCCGGATTTACGGTTACGGTGGCAGGTACAGACACGGCGCTGCAAGGTCCGGCGTTGGTCACGGTGACCGTATAGTTTGTAGTAAATGCAGGCGAAACGGTGATGCTTGGGGTGGTGTGCCCCGTACTCCAGAGGTAGCTGCAACCAGTACAAGTATTGACGGAGAGAACAGTACTACTGCCCTGGCAGATGTCTGTTGTTGCCGGATTAATGGCCGCCAACGGTATGGGGCTTACAACGACTGTTGTCGGCGCTGAAACTGCCTGACACCCATCGGCATTGGTCACAGTGACCGTATAAGTTCCCGCAGTGGAGACTATAATACTTTGAGTTGTGTCACCGGTATTCCACAAATATCCGGACGCTTCGCTGGAGTTGAGGGTCACGCTGCTACCCGGACAAATAGTAGTTAAACCGTCCGAGGTTATTGTTGGTGGAGCAGCGGCGGAATATTTCAGGGTTTTATAATCCCGGAAGGTGTTGTTGCAATTCGAATTTCCGGTAATGTACAGGTTATTGCAGACATCTATAACCATTGCTGCCGCGACATCCGGGCCGTTGTTGCCGCAGTCGTATACAACAGCGTCCCAGAGGGGATTTCCATCGGTATCGTATCCGACCGTTACAATGTCGCCTTTGGAGGAATACCCGGTGACGAATACATCCGGATTTTTCACACCGTTCAGGGCAAAGGCGACCGGGATATTATCAGTCCCTGTGCTGGAATAAATTTTGTTCCACAATTGACTACCTGATGAATTGTATTTGGCTACAAAGTAGTTGTATTTATTACTAGAATAATATTTTACCAACAAATAAATATTTAAATCGGCATCCAGTCTGATATCAATCCCGGAAACCCGCTCCCCGGCATTGGCGTTAATAAGGGCTGACCAGGCGGCCCCAGTACTGTTGTGTTTGAAATGCGCCATACGGATTCTGGAGGCGCCGTCCTGGGTGCTTAAAACATAGATGTTTCCGTTCGCGTCTAATGCCATGCCATTCGGCGTACCCCAAAAGGATTGAATAAATGGCATGTTATAGACGATTATAAGGTTTCCATTCAGCGCGTTCAGTTCCCAAAGTTCATAATTGCCTATAGCTTCAGGATCATCAATGGCAATAATAATATTGTTAAACGAATTGAGATCGATGTGGTACTTTGTTTCAGGTTTTATTGGGTTGTAGAGCGGAAAACTTGAAGTCTTCCACTGTTGCACACCTGAAGCGTTGTATTTCAAGGCAATAGCACTACTCCCGGTAGCCCCGAC
>JAKLJF010000244.1 GCA_023151335.1 Thermoanaerobaculia bacterium
GATCCTGGCCGAATGGAGTGAGGCGCCGCCTGCCATATTGATCGGGAACCGGACGCTCTCCAGGGCACAGGAGCTTACGGCATGGATCCAAAACGGCACGACCAAACCCTGTAACATCCGGGCTTTCCACTTGCCGGAAACGGGCGTCACGGAGGAAATGAAAACCATCCTGCAAACGGCTGACGTGCTGCTCGACTGCCTGCCCGGCAGCCTGGCGCCGCGCATGGCCCGCCTGGCCAGGGATTTTCAGCTCCACTACGCCAACCTCACCGAGTACGTGGCCGAAACCAATGAGATCATGGCATTCGCGCAAGACGCCTCCACGGGCTTCGTGCTCCAGACCGGCCTGGCGCCGGGTTATATCGACGTGCTGGCCAACGGGCTTTTCCGGCAGTTTTGCCGGGACTATGGCGTGGATCGGGCCGACAAACTGGAAATGAAAGTGGGCGCCCTGACCGACCATGCCGTCGCCCCGCATTTTTACGGATTCACCTGGAGCCCCGTCGGCGTAGCCACCGAATACCTCAAAGATGCCGTGGTATTGCGCAATTTTGCCAAAGCTGCCCTGCCCGCCCTGTCGGAAACCGGCGCCATTGTTATCGACGGCATCGCCTATGAAGACGACCTCACCTCCGGCGGCGCCGCCGACCTGCCCGATGCCCTGTCGGGCAAAGTGCGTTCGCTCGACTATAAAACCCTGCGGCATCCCGGCCATTATGCCTGGGTGAAACAGCAATTGGCCTTATCTGGCTCCCATCCCGACCCCGTCGCCGCACTCCAAGGGAAGATGGAAGCGCAGATACCGCATGTCGAAAACGACCGGATCATTTTATACGCGGCGGTAGAAGGCCGGGATGCCGCCGGCACGCTTCGCCGGCGGGAAATCGCCAAAAAAATCCTCCCGCAAATGGTCGGCAAACACCGCCTGCGGGCTATCCAAACCACTACCGCGGCGCCTTTGCTGCAAAGCGCCCAAATGCTGCTCGATACCCCGCAACACGGCGTGATACTGCAAAGCCGGATCGATCCGGAGCAGTTTTTGAACGGGCGCTTTATTGTACCGGTGTACGGGAATTACCCCTGATCCATCCGGATCATTGCCGCGCAATTTTTCCGCTTTTCTCCCGGTTGCCTGCCAACGCGCGCCATACGTACAAGCCCGGGGCCGGAAATGCTTCCGCGGGAATATTGACCTGCTGCAAATCTGTGCCGGTATCGGTTTTCCATTGCCAGCACAGCCGGCCCTGCAGATCCCAAACCGCCACCTGAACCGCCGTGTTTTCCGGCACCTGCAACGGTAATATGGCGCCTGCAGCGGTAGGGTTGGGCGCGGGCTCGCCGATCCATTCGTCAATATCCGGAACGGGCAGGAATTGCAGTTTCAGTTCGCGCGGTTCCGCATCACCGGTGTAGACTTTTGCCGGTAGCGGCATTTCCGACAACCGGAATAATTTGCCTGTTTGTACATCTGCCAGGGCTTTCAGGCGGATGTAAAACAAGGGCTGAGCCGGCCTGGCCGCGCGCGGCACGGCGTCGAACCAGACGGCGTTGACCAATCCGGGCCGGGGTTGCGCGCTTGCGTTGTCGTCCCAACCGGGCAGGCTGCCGGGCAGTATGGCTTCTACTGAAACCAGTTCAGGGTCGAATTTCAGTCCGAACTGCAGACCCATCCATTCGCCGGCCTCCGCCGGGAATACAGGCAGGTCGAGGATTTCGCCGGCCCTTAAGCGGCGGTCGGGCAGGAGCAGCGCGGCCGGGGAACGGACTTCGGGCGCGCCGCTGAAACCGGGAATGGCGGTACAGTCAACGTCGCCGGTTTTTATGGCCACGAAATTCAGGTCCTGTATAGTGCTATCCGTTATGCCGGTCAATTCTACGGTTTCCGGAAAAGGTAATTGAAACGGATTGGCGGGGTTGGGGAAAACAAAATCCTTGTCGACAAAGCGCCAGGAGGTATTAGCAGGAAACTCCTGGTAAATGCCCAGTAATAATTTGCGGGTTTCCACGATGTCGAAAGAGGTGATCGAATAACTTTTATTGACATCGGCGGCTATGCCTCCATAAGGCATGGAGAGCGGCTGAATACCCAGAATATGCTGGCTGATCCGCATAAGATCGAACACGTCGACACCGTTCAGCGGGTCGCCGTTTTTAGTGGGAATTATGGCATAATTGGCCAGTAAAGGCACGCCGTTCAGCGGGCTGGCCTGCCGGCAGCCGTTAGCATCGACGGTAAAAGTATCGGGAACTATGAACGGCGGTAATCCCGGAGCGCTGATCTGCACGTCGAAATTCCAACCTGAAACCGGCCCGCCCGTACACCAATGGTTCACGCATACCCCCAATTGAACAGTGCCATTCCATTGGCAAACGCCCATATTGTCCTGTACGATCACGTAAGTTTCACAATAGTCGGCATTGCCGGAACGGTCTTTTGCCCAAAGTTCGACGATTTTCGTTCCGAGTTCGTCACAATCGTAGGTGACCGAAACCTGGGGCGCGCCCAGACTGTCGACCGGGAAACCGGTTCCGGCGCCGGATTTGCGGATGCCAATCATCAACTGGTCGCCGGGTGTGTGATTGTCTTCTGCGTATTGTAAAAAGTCGCTGGCCCAAAGCGTGATCATCTGTGTGGGCATAAGGTTGACGGAAAGGCCGTTCAGGCACACGACAGTTGGTTTTTTACAATCTCTGACGGTGAAAAGGTATTCGCTGGTATCCGCATCACCCGCGTTGTTGGCGGCGATCCAGCGAATTTTATGGGCGCCGTAAGGCAATTCGGGATTCACGTACATGCCCGGGGCAGACAGGGTATTCCAGCGCAGGCGGGCAGTCTGATTAGTGCCGTCGCCCGATACTTCCAGGGCGAACCGGTACTGCTGGTCCGCGGGCAAAGGCCGGCCGTCGAAACGCCGCGGCGTGCCGCCGCTGTAGTTCGGGTTGGCGCTATTGCCGAAAGGTACCATGCCGGGCGCGTAAGCGCCCAGGCTGTCGGAGTTGATCACGGTTTCCTGAATGCCGTCGTGATCGAGGTCGAGAAAAAGGAAACAGCGCAAAGTCAGTGTGCCGGTACAAACATCGGTTGCCGCCACGTTGAGCTCCACCGGGCCTTCGCCCATGTCGTGTAAGAGTGTGAGGGGGTCGAGCCAGTAGGTTTCGTTCCACAGGTAATCGAAGTTAGGCGTCAGGTCGCAAACGTCCTGTGGCCCGTTGGGTATATTGACAAAGGCTGGGCATTGAGCACGCAGGGACAGCGGCAGCAATACCATAAGGAGAAATATGTTCAGGATATTTTTCATTTTTATTGTTTTTGAACGTGGTGATTGGCACGGTTTGACCGGGGGACGTTTCGAAATCTGGGCGCGGCAACACCCGCGGGCGTACTCAGCGCAGCAACAGTTTACCGCTCGCTACCCGCCCGTCTTCTGCTTCTATCCTGAAAAAATATAATCCCGGCGGGAGGCCATTTCGCTGAAACTGATACTCCTGGCCGCTGAACAACTCTATGCGCAGGGGTTGTCCCAGGGCATCGAACAGGCGCAGTTGCAGGCGGCTGCCGGGCAAAAGGCCGTCGAACCGGAACACGGCCTGTTCTCCGGCGGGATTCGGCGCAATACCGAGGCTTAGCGATTTGGCCGCCGGACGGTCCAGCGTAAAACTCAGCAACGGACGTCCAATGGTGTGGAAATATGGTTCGGTGATGACCGGTTCGTTGAAATCGAAATAAATAGCCGCTTCGTTTTCAATGAGCGTGCCTGGCGGCAGGTTCGGCTTTTGCGACACGGTGAATGATACGAAACCATGCGAGCCGGGTTCATTGGTCGTGCTGTCGGGCAGCAGAATATCGGGAAAAGTAAAACTCAGTTGATTTTTTCCAACCATTTCAAACCGGTATGGATGACTGGCCGCGCCGGGCCGAACGCTGAGGGGGTCGAGTCCGGGCGGCAATTGGTCGCGGATGACCACGTGAAAAGCCGTGTCGTTGCCGGTATTCTGGAAACGGATCAGGTATTCGATGTCCTGGTTAGCTTCGATAAAATGCTGGTTTCGCCAGCCAAGTGGAAAACCGCGTTTGTCGTTGGGGTCGAAGGAGCCAACCACGGCGTCGCAATGGATGTCGATAAACGGATCGGCGTCGTCGGGTGGTAGCTGGAGGGAAAGGCTGGCCGTGGCAGGCCCGTTGCAATGGTCGGCTACGGCGGCGGGTCGCCCGCCCCCGGGATGGCCTGGACGCTGATCGATACGCATATAGTAGGAGCTGCCCGCGGGATTGGAAATAGTGATAATCGTGTCAGCGCCTGCCGGGAGTTGCAAATGCCCCATCTGGTACATGATCTGGTCTTCGATGATCACGTAGTCGCAGGGGCCTGCCATGCCGGCGCCGGTATTGATAACCGTGAACTGCACGCTGCCGTTGCAGCCGGCAGTCAGTTCCAGGTGGGAGCCGTCCCACAGGGAATCGGGCGGCGCGCAAACGCTGTCGGGGAAAATATGCGCTTCGGCACATATACTCTGGCCCTGCACGGCATCGCAGCTGAGCAGAAACTTCACCCAAAACGACCCGCAGTCGCCGGGCGGCACGTCGGCAATATTGAAACTGTATAAGTCGCCGGATTGTGCGGATAGCGGAATACTGCTGCTGACGTACGATAACAGCGGATCGGCTGTGATCTGCACCGAGGCATCGGTAGCGGAGGTATTGCCGTAATTGCAATAACTGATCTGCCAGGTGGAAGTGGTGCAGCGTCGCAGGGCCCAGGCCTTAAGGTCCACATCCAGGTAAGGGCAGTTGCCGGCACTTTGTACGCCGATGGGAGGAATCTGAATGGTTTGATTAAATCCCGCGACATTTACCGATGGCGTATCGCACACCCCCCAGAGCGGAAGGGCGCCCGACAAGGTGTGAACGTAAATATCGTAATTTCCGGGGTCCACGGAAATGTTGTAATGCCCGTCGGGCGACACCGGTCGTACGCGGGATCCACCCGAGGGGTCGCGCGCTTCCACGAAGAGCAAAGGGGCAGCCGATTCGCTGGAATCGCGTGTACAGCTGGCATTTGCGTCGCGGTACACCATGCCGGACAGGATGTTGGCAAAACCCGGATTGAGCGCCAGCCCGTCGGTTTTGATCAGGACGGCCAGATCGGGCGAGGCGAAGCTGGAAGTGCCGCAAAAGGCAAAATGATCGTCGGCGGTGTAAACGGCGGCCTGCGGAAAATCGGCCAGTCCAAAAGCCTGAAGCCAGAGCGAGTCGCCGGCGGCATCGAGTTTCAGCAAACTCAGGTCGGCGTCGAACCCGGACTCGGAAGCGAGCACCGGAATGTACAGGTTGCCGGCATTGTCGCGGGTAAAACAATTGACCAGGCTACCGCTCAGCAAGGGCGTATCCTCAAACAAGGACAGGGGTTGCCGGTACCAGGTTTCCACGCCGGCGCCGTTGGTTTTCAGCAGGCTTAGTTTCAGGGGCGAGATTTGCACCGTTTCACCCAGCACCACCAGGCCGCCGTCGGGCGCCGCGAGGAAGTCGCGGATGCGTTGGTAGGCGGGTTTCGGGTAGGCATTTTGCCACAGGATGTTGCCCTGGGCGTCGGTGCGGGCGAGCCAGAAGTCGGCGCCGTTTTGCACGGGGGCGCCGCTTCCGCGTATTTCACCTGCCAGCGCCAGGTCGCCGTTGGGCAATTCAACCAGGCGACGGCCCAGTTCGGTAGTGGTATTCGATTGTCCAAAGGTTTGTTCCCAAAGCAGGGCGCCCGTGGCGTCGAGTTTGAGCAGGCGGACGTAAAAATCGGGCGCCGGGCTGAGCATACGTCCGTCGCCTACGAGGGCGAAACCACCGTCGGAGGTGGCCACCAGGTCGGTGAAACCATTGGGCAGGGCGTAGTTTTCGAGTATTTTGAGCCATTCGGTTTGGCCATTGTCGTCCATTTTCAACAATGCGCTGCGCAGCATGCCGCCGTCCCGGAAGTTTTCACACAACACGGCAAAGCCGCCTGCCGCCGGCCGGCAAACAGCGATGCCCCGCGCGCCGGAAAGCGGCTGGTGTCGCGTCCATACGACTGCCCCGGCAGCGTCGGTGCGTTGTAAAAACAACAGGCTGTCGGTGGCGCCGCCGGCCATAAAAAAGCCGCCGCCAGGCACTTCTGCCAGATCGCTGGCAACGCTGCCCTGCGGCGTATAGGTTTTCCGGAACGATTGACCCCCGGCAGACCAGACAGTACCCAGCAGCAGGATCAGGACACAAGGCAATGGAGTACGAGAAACATTCATGATGGTACAGGTTTAATGATTAAAGTCTGGAGTTTGAAGTTTGGAGCTGACATGGGGGAGGATCATTTGTGGATTATTCACGGTACAAAAGTGCGGGGAAAGAAACGGGCGGACAAAGACATTTTTTGCGTGTTTTCAGACTGCTTTTTTAATTTTATTTTTTATTTTATTTTGTAAATCAATTTTTTATTATAAAATATTAGTCCTATTTTTCAGAATTAAATAATTTTGAAGCCGAATGATTTTTATCCTCCAGCGCAATCCGTCCCGAGGTCTCGGGACAATCCGTAATCCGCAATGACAACACCTGTCCTTCAAATTCTCCGCGCCTTGCCGCCCGCCACCTTGCGTGCGCTCGACAAATTCATGGCTTCGCCCTATCACGTGACGCACGCGGGCGTGGCGGCCTTGTACGACTATCTGCGGACGCGCCTGCCGGATGCGGCGGAACCGGAAAAGGAAAAAGTGGCGGCGCAGTTGGGCGAAACGCCGCAAAGGCTTTATCACCTGACGAGTTACCTGCTGGAAGCGATGGAACAATTCCTGGCCCTCGAAGCCTGGAGCCGGCAGCCGTGGGAAAGCCATGCCCTGACCGTGGAAGCCTTGCGACGGCTTCGGCTCGACGGACAGAGCGCTGCCATGCTTCGGTATGCGCGCCGGCGTTTGCAGGCCAACCCATACCGGGGCAGCGGCTATCACCGGGCCGATTTTACCCTGCACCTGGAGGCTTACCAACTGTCGCAACAGCAGGGGCGTGCAAAATCCTTTAACCTGCAGGAACTATCGGATGCGCAGGACGTGGCATTCGTGTGCGAAAAACTGCGCACGGGCTGTGTGTTGCTCAGTCATCAGGCCGTTTCGAAGCAGGAGTATGACAAAGGACTGTTGCTCCCGATACTGCAATTTCTGGATGGGCACCGTTATCTGCAAATCCCTTCCGTGGCGGCCTACTACCACGGTTATTATGCCCAGGCCGGCGGCGAAGGCAGCGACGCGCATTTCCGGCAGTTAAAAACTGTTCTTGAAACATACACCGGGCAGTTTTCGGTGGCCGAAGTGCAC
>JAKLJF010000245.1 GCA_023151335.1 Thermoanaerobaculia bacterium
CAGGTAGGTACCGGCGCCACGGTTATCCTGGTTACCATCCTCAGCGCCATCGCCGGTACCTGGGTGTACGGGTATTTGCGGGAGAGGTTGCCGCATTGAGTTGATTTGTTGATTTGTTGATTTGTTGATTTGGGCGGCCAGAAGCAGGGCCTTCAAATCAACAAATCAACAAATCAAACTAATTCATTCGCAGTAATGCCCTCAAAATCAAAACAAAAAAAGCAATAAACGCGATAAAAACAAACGCGTTGATACCCGGCGCCAGCCACGACCACAGGGTGCGCTGTCGCCGGGCTCCACGTAGACCTATCCAAAAACCGGCAGCACTCAACGCCAGTGTGGCGAGGAACAGGGTGATCGTTACGACATCATTTCCGCCGGCAAATCGCGGCGAACGGGCGAAAAGCCCCATGGCCACACAGGCCAGCACGGCAAACCATAGACTACGGTTGCTATCCTTCATTTCTAAGCTTTTAATTCTCAATACCTTTGATCAGAAAACGTTTTCTGATCATCAGATATCCCCAGCCCAGCAGACTCATCAGGGCCGCTGTAAAAAATACTGCCGGCATACGATCCATGACGTTGGCAAAATACCAGCCTGACAGGGCAGCTGCGCCGCCGATGGCGATTTCGAGGGCGATATACATGGTGGCCATGGCCCGCCCGCGGCGCTGCGGGTCGCCAAGGTCGACCGTCCAGGCGCTGATGGCCGGGGAAAAAATACCGTTTCCAAGTCCGAACAATACCGAGGCAAGATACAATCCTTCGGGCGATTGGGCCAGGCCGAACGCCAGCATGGCAGCGGTAATTACGAGGGCCGATACTTTGAGCACCGGTTCGCGCCCCAGGCGGTCCGACAATTTTCCGGCAAAAAGCCTTGTGGAAATGCTGGCCAGCGTAAAAATAGTAAATATGGTGCCCCGGTTGCTCAGTCCTGTCGCGTCGCTCAGGTCGGGCGCCAGCGTGAGGATGACGCCGTAACTGCCGTAACAAAGGATCATCACGATGCCTGAGGGGATAACCAGGGGGTCAAAAATATCGTCTCTTGTAATGCGCAGCAGCCGCGGGTGAAAAGCCTGTTTTTCCGGCAGCGTTTCCGGCATGTTGTACATGATCAGCATGGAAGCGGCGGCCATGGCGGAAGACGCATAAAATACCGAATTGATGCCCCACAATTGCGCCATCCAGCTGCCCAGGGGTGGCGAAGCCGACATGCCAAGGCTGAAACATATACCAAGCATACCCATTGCCTCACCGCGCCGGTGCATGGGCACAATGTCGGCCACGTAAGCCGAAGTGCCCGTCGGTTTAAATCCCGTGGAAAAACCGTGCAGAAAACGCAGGAGCAAAAAGCCATTTACAAAAGTCAGTACGGGATACAGTATACCGCATATTACGCAGGCGGCCACGCCGATGTACATCACCGGCATGCGGCCGATGCTGTCGGCCAATTTGCCGCTGAAGGGGCGGGAAATTCCCGCGGTAATGGTAAATAATGCAATGATCAGGCCCTTGTGTTCGCCGCCGCCCAGGGAAGTCAGATAAGAGGGCAGCTCCGGGATCATCATATTAAAACTGCCGGCGAACAGCGCATGCGAAATGCACAACAATATAAATGCGGGGGTATAAAGCGGCGCGTCCGGGGAAACGGCGGGGTGATGGGCGGAACTCATGTGCAAAGATACCGCGCTATTTCATTTCCAGTTTATTTTTCAAAAACCCCGTCAGCACCGCCAGCCCCTGTTCGAAGTGGGCGTTGTTGTTCACCACGATGTCGGCGTCGTCTTTATACGGCTGAATAAACTGCTCATAGGCCGGCAGCACATGGTGCTGGTATTTGTACAACACATCTTCGATGGGGTAGTTGCGTTCCACCTGGTCGCGGTAAATGCGGCGGATCACCTTGAGGTTTTCCTTGGCGTTGATAAACACCTTCAGGTCGAGCAGCGGGGCTATTTTTTTGTAGTGAAAAATAAAAAGGCCTTCCACGATGATGACGGGTGCCGGGTAAAAGGTCAGCGATTTAGGCGTAGCTTCCGGGTTATTAAAGGTGTATTCCTGTCGCACCACCGTTTCGCCGCTCATCAGCCGCTCGAGGTCGTGGCGGAAAGCTTTTTTGTCGAAAGACTGGGGCAGGTCGAAGTTTTTCTCCCCGTGCTCGTCGGTATGCTGCTGATCGCGCGGGAGGTAATAGTCGTCCTGCGAAACGATACACACTTGTTCGGGAGTGAATTGTTCCCGGATACGGCGAATGAACGTCGTTTTTCCGCTGCCGCTGCCGCCGGTGATGCCGATGAGGTATGGCTTCATTGCTGAATTGTTGATTTGTTGAATTGTTGATTTGTTGATCTGAGTGTTGTACGCCCGGACGCTCAAATCAACAGATCAACAAATCAACAATTCAGGACGCAAAAGTAGGTTTTCGCCAAAAACTTTTTCAGTCCGGTCGTGCGACGTACTTTTAGCCGCATTTTAAAAAACGAAAAGCATGGATATTTTGACAAATGTTGGACGGGGCTTGCTGGGTATGGCCTTTTTAGTTGGTATATGCTACCTGTTGAGTCGCAACCGTAGGGCGATCAACTGGCGGCTGGTGCTTGCCGGCATTGGATTGCAACTGGCGTTTGCCATACTGGTGCTCAAG
Source organism: Thermoanaerobaculia bacterium (assembly GCA_023151335.1). GTDB lineage: Bacteria > Bacteroidota > Bacteroidia > Chitinophagales > Saprospiraceae > M3007. Next base: position 2,648 of record JAKLJF010000245.1, read on the forward strand.
GTTCCTGGTGTCAGTTGGGCCTTCGATTCGTTTGCCAGAATATTCACTTATATCATTCAATGGTCGGAAAACGGCGCGCGGTTTTTGTTTGCCGACCTGGCCACGGGTGAAAAAGGCTTCGGTTATATTTTCGCATTCCGGGTGTTGCCCACCGTCATGTTCTATTCGGCCCTGTCGGCAGTGTTGTTTTATTTCGGTATTTTGCAAAAAATCGTATACGGCATTGCCTGGGTGCTCACCCGCAGCATGGGCCTGAGCGGACCGGAGAGCCTGGCCGCAGCAGCCAATGTGTTTATCGGTCAAACGGAAGCGCCCCTCATCATCCGGCCCTACCTGGCGGGCATGTCGCGTTCCGAGGTGTTGTGCCTGATGACCGGCGGCATGGCCACCATTGCCGGCGGCGTTTTTGCCGCCTACGTCGGTTTTCTCGGCGGCGACGACCCGGAGAAACAATTGCTCTTCGCCCGGCACCTGCTGGCTGCTTCCGTCATGTCGGCCCCGGCGGCTATCGTTTGCGCCAAAATGTTACTGCCTGAAACGGAAAAACAGGAGCTGGAAAAACTCACCCACACGGATACCCGAGTGGGCGACAACCTGCTCGACGCCGTCTCGCAGGGTACCACCGACGGTCTTAAGCTGGCTGTGAATGTGGGCGCCATGCTCATTGTGTTCACCTCGCTCGTATTCATGCTCAACTGGATACTGCAATATACCGTGGGCGACTGGACGGGGCTGAACGAACAAATAAAAGCGGCTACGGGCGGACGTTTCGACGGACTCACTTTTACCTACGTACTCGGTCTCGTGTTTGCTCCGCTGGCCTGGTTGCTGGGCACCCCCTGGGCCGATTGCACCACCATCGGTCAATTGCTCGGTATGAAAACCATGATCAATGAGTTCGTGGCTTACGGCGCCCTGGGTGAAGTGCAAAAAACGGTGCAACTTGACCCAAAATCAGTCATCATTGCCCTGTATGCTTTGTGCGGCTTCTCCAACTTTGCCTCGATCGGCATCCAGATCGGCGGCATTGGCACCCTCGCGCCCAACCAGCGCAAAACGCTCACCGAACTGGGTTACTGGTCGCTGATCGGTGGCTCCATCGCCTGTTTTATGACGGCGGTAATTGCAGGGATGCTCCTGTAAAACGCACTATTTTTCACCTATTCATTATTTAACCTCATGTCTGCTCCGGCAATCAGCATCAAAAACCTCCGCAAAAATTACGGCAGCAAAACCGTGCTGCACGGGATCAACCTGGACGTTTACCCGGGTCAGGTATTGGGCTACATCGGACCGAACGGCGCCGGTAAAAGCACCACGGTAAAGATCCTGTGCGGCCTCATCAGCGACTACGAAGGCGAAGTGACCGTCCAGGGTATCGACATCAAAAACGACCCCGTCGGGGCCAAACGCCGGATCGGATACATACCCGAACTGGCGGAATTGTACGACGTGCTGACGCCATCGGAGTTCCTGCATTTTATGGGCAGCCTGTACGGACTCGAAAAGGATGTTTGCGAAAGCAGGCTGACCCGCATCATGGGCGCATTTGGCCTGCAGGCCAACCTCCACCAGCGCATGGACACTTTCAGCAAGGGCATGCGGCAAAAGGTGCTGCTGGCCAGCGGATTGCTGCACAATCCCGATATCATTATCCTGGACGAACCGCTCAGCGGCCTCGACGCCAACAGCGTGATCATCGTAAAGGAGCTGATCGGCAGACTGGCCAAAGATGGCAAAACAATCTTCTACTGCAGCCACATGATGGACGTGGTGGAAAAAGTAAGCGACCGCATTGTGCTGATCGACGGGGGTAGGGTAGTGGCCGACGGCAGTTTTGAAGAACTCAACCAGCAGGGCAACCAGAGTCTGGAACAAATATTCGCCCGGCTTACGGTCAAAGACGCACACCACAACGCCGCCGACGATTTGATGCAGGCTTTTGAACAATAAACCCCCATAACCATGAACCGGATAAACAAAGCATTGCTCGCCCTCGCCCTGCTGCCCCGGAACCTGTACCGCCGCTGGGGCATCGACGTGTCGCAGTTGTCGGCCATCCTGACCGCCAAACTCATCATGGACGACCGCCGGCCCAATTCCATCCAGGCTAACCGCCACCAACGCGGCGACGGCAAGGAAGTGAAAAATGCCACCATTGGCACCATTATCCTCAGCACGGTGATGGGTTTGGTGTTCCTGTTTGCCTTTGCTTTCGGGAACGATCACGTGACACGGCTGACGGTGTATTTCGGCATGTTCATCATCATGCTGTGCATGTTGCTGGTCAGCGATTTTACCTCGGTGCTGATCGACGTGCGCGACAACCAGATCATCCTGCCCAAACCGGTCAACGACCGCACTTTCATCGTATCGAGACTGCTGCACGTGTTTTTACACGTGTGCAAACTGGTGTTTCCCATGTCGCTGCCGGGTATGGTCTTCCTGGCTTTCGACAGTAACCCGGCGGCCAGCCTGCTTTTGTTATTTCTGGCCGTTTTTGCCACGCTTTTTTCCGTTTTCCTGATCAATGCCGTTTATATCGCCATCCTGCGCGTTACCACGCCGGAGCGATTTAAAAGCATTATCAGTTATGTGCAGATTGCGTTCGCCATACTGATCTACGCCGGTTCGCAACTGTTGCCAAGGTTTGAAGAAACGGCGGCATTCGACGAATTTACCCTGGCAGATAAACCCTGGATGCTCCTTGTGCCGCCCTATTGGTTTGCGGCGGCATTCGACACGGTGTTTTCCGGGAGCAGCAAATGGTTTCAAGTGGCGGCGGCCCTTATGGCAGTTGCCGTACCCTTGCTCAGTATTTATCTCGTGGTAAAATACCTGGCGCCGGCATTTAACCAAAAACTGGCCATGATCGCGGGCAGCGAGGGCCCCGCCGTCAAAACGGTTGTTTCACCGGGGGCTCAGGGCAAAAGCAGTTTATCCGGGATATTGGCCCGGTGGCTGACAAAAAACGGAGCCGAAAGAGCAGGTTTTCTTTTCACCTGGAAAATGATGGCCCGCAGCAGGGAGTTCAAAGTTAGGGTGTACCCAAGCATCGGGTATCTGATCGTGATGATGGTGGCGGCCATGTTTCGCTCGCATGGAGGATCAGAGGCCGACGACGGTTTTTTCAGCGGATTCAAACTGATCCTCCCGGTGTATTTTATCAATATAATATTGATCGCAGCCGTTGGTCAGATAGCCTATTCCGAAAAATACAAAGCCGCCTGGATGTTTTTTATTTCGCCCCTGGAACGCCCCGGCCCGCTCATCAGCGGCGCCCTGAAAGCAACTGTGTTAAAATTCTGTTCGGTGATCTGCATACCCTTTATATTGTACCGCCTGTTGGCGGGATCACCGGCGGAATTGCCCAATATTTTACTGGCTATTTTTAACCAGGTGCTGATCATTTTCGGGATGTCGCTGATCGGCTCCAGCAGGCTTCCATTTGCAAACCCTTTCATAGAAGCGAATAGAGGCGGTCAGTTGATGCGCCTGTTGCTTTGGTTGTTGCTGAGCGGTATCGTCGCGCTCATCCATTTCCTGCTTTTCCGGAATATGTTTGCCGTGGGCGCCGGTCTTGTTTTGACGGCGCTGGGCATTTGGTTTGTGGCGCAACAGCTCAGAAAAATTTCGTGGGAGGCGGTGGAACTGGCTGATTAGGATTTGCGAGCCGCCCGCATGCGCCGCACGCCCATCTCCGGGCCGCGCAGTTCTGCCAGCCCCCGCAAACGCCAGCCGGGGTTGGTTTTTTTCGACAAATCGTCGAGCATCTGATGTCCGTGGTTGGGAGGCATGGACATGCGGGTGGCTTCGCCGGCCCGCGCGCGGCGTTCCTGCTCTTCCACCCGCGCGGCGATCATGGCGGCCATGTCGGAGGAACCTTTCAGGTGGTTGGCCTCGAAGAAGATGCCAGCGGGTTCGCGTTGCGCAGGTGCAGGAAATTATTGCGGCTGCCCAAGCGGCGGATGATACCCACGAGATTATGAATTCGCACAACTGTGATACTTATAGTCCGTAGACTTATTTACATCTTTTTGTGAGTTTTGCACCCAAATTTCTGAAATGGAGAATTCTTATTCAAAGCAAGACAATCAACTATTAGAGAAAGTAGGAATCAGAATTAAAGATTTGCGGACAAAATCTGGTTTATCACAGGAAAAGCTGGCTTTTGCCTGCGATTTAGATAGAACATATATAGGCTCCGTGGAAAGAGGTGAGAGAAACATTTCTGTTATCAATCTCAATAAAATTGCTAACGCACTGCATGTTCCTCCTTCAGAATTGCTAAATTTTGAGGAATGAATAACGATTTTAAAATTCCACCAAGATCGCCGAAAAATTTGACAGCTCCGGCCAAGATTGCGGAAATCTTGGCCCCATTAGTTGGCGTACCATTTAAATTAACCGGAAAAACAAGAACAGATGGTTCCAACATCCGAAAGATGATTGCTTCTACTCTGGAACAGTACGATTTAGCGGACCCAGCTGATAAATCTGAGTATGAAATTGTACCTCCAAAAGGGAAGGGTATTCCAAGAATTGTCAGAGAGTTTATAGACACATATACAGTCACCTCTGGAACATCTTACAATCTTCAAGTCTGGAATCGGATTCCAGCGAGCAACACTCTGTTGATCAAATACGACTCGGGTGAAAGTCTTCATTGT
>JAKLJF010000246.1 GCA_023151335.1 Thermoanaerobaculia bacterium
GCGGTTTTTTCATTGTTCCGCAAACTCCACCTTACGGTAAATCTCGCTCAACGGCACGTTGCAATCACCGATGCGCGGTACGTCGTTCTCTTCGTAAAATTCCGTGTCGATCCAGCGTTCGCCTTCCCGTTCCAGGATGCGGACGTGTTTTTCTTTTTGAGAAACGAATACGATTTGGCGAAGGCCGGGAATTTTTTTGTAGCAGCGGGTCTTGGTCGTTTTGTCCAGATACTCGGTAGAGTCGGAAAGAATTTCAATGACAACGGAGGGATTCAAAGTGGCTTTCATATTTTTGGTGGCCTGGTAGAATTCATGTTTGCCGCATACGATCAGCAGGTCGGGGTAAAAAACGTCGCTGCAGTCGCGTACGAACAGCATACGGTCGCCTGGACAGACTTTACAATCTGCTTCACGCAAACAAACTCCGAGCATTACATCCAGGTTATGCACTATCGTAGCGTGTTCTTCGGAAGTATAGGCCATCGCTTTAATTTTCCCACCGACGAATTCGTGGCGGCGTTCCGCCTTGTACTCCAACTCGAAATATTCTTCGAGCGTGACGCTTTTTTTATGCTCCTGACTTTGAGCTGCTGCCGTCATAATTCAAAATTTTGAACAAAAATACGGTATTCTGCTGAAAAGGGAAGGGATGGAAATACCGTTGAAATGCAAACCGGAGCTAACGTTTACGAAACTTTTAAAGTTTCGTAAACGTGGGAACAACGTTGAAATGCAAACCGGGAGGTTACGTTTACGAAACTTCAAAAGTTTCGTAAACGTGGGAAAACATTTTAACCGGTTAGGGTTTGGGAACTTGCTTTTCCCTTACATTTGGCCGGCCATTGCCGTTTAAGGCAAGACATATTTTTTTTATTAACCGGTTAATTTTCAACATCATGAGAACACTTTCCCTGATTCTTTCATTCGTATTCCTACTCTGCGCCGGATTTGCCAGCGCCCAGGTAAAAATGGTGGACGGCAAGCTGGACGCCATTAAACCCGGCAGTAAGATCAATACCGAGTTCACATACGAGAACATGGGTGTCGGTAAATTCAAAGCCGAAGAAGAGTACGTCAACAAGAAGAAAAAAGAATACAACGAAAAAGAAGCCGGCCGCGGCGACCGCTGGGCCGAATCCTGGGTAGCCGACCGGAAAAACCGCTTCGAACCGGCTTTCAACAACCTGCTCGGCAAACACGCCGATATTAACCCCGGCGCTTATCCCGACGCGGAATTTACCCTGGTAGTCAATACCCACTTTACGGAACCCGGTTTCAACGTGGGCGTTTGGCGCAGCAATGCCTACATTAACGCCACGGCTAAAATCGTGGAAACAAAAAACCGCGACAAGGTGGTGGCCGAATTTACCCTGAATAAAATGCCGGGACGCGATGTCAGCGGCTACGATTTCGATACCGGCGAACGCATCGAGGAGGCTTATGCCAAGGCCGGCAAAGAACTGGGCCAGCTGATGAAGAAAAAAATGAAATGACCCAATGACCTTACATTTAATACTACTTTAACGGTTGAATTCCATTTTTTTATAAAGTGACAAAGTAGTATTACAGGTGTTTCTAATGTAATACATTTACGAGCCGGGTAACCGCGAAGCGGTTGAATATGATTAGCCCGGCATACAATGCCGGGGCAAACAAGCCATTGCAACACAACCGCGAAGCGGTTGAATGTATAGTATAAGATGTTCATATTCAACCGCTTCGCGGTTGTTCAAAACTTGGGCATCTCATACCCCGGATGCTATCCGGGGCTATTCACGTTCAACCGCTTCGCGGTTACCCGGCTCGTAAATATCTTACATTAGAAACTCCTGGTAGTATTAACATGCGCATATTACTTATCGAAGACGAGGTTAAAACCCTGCAATCGCTCCGGCAGGGATTGGAAGAAATGATGTGGTCGGTGGATTTTGCCTACGACGGCGCCACCGGCAAACGCCTGGCAGAACAAAATGTGTACGACGTGATCGTGTCGGACATTATTCTGCCGGGCGTTAACGGCCTCGACTTGTGCCGGAGCCTCCGCGGCGCGGGTCTCGCAACGCCAATCCTTTTGTTGTCCGCATTGGGTGAAACCGACGACAAAGTGACCGGCCTGGACGCGGGCGCCGACGATTACCTGGGCAAACCCTTCGATTTCCGGGAGTTTGTCGCCCGCATCAAGGCGCTTTCCCGTCGGCCGGGCAGTACGCTTGCCGTGGACAGCACCCTGCGGTATGCCGATCTGGAATTGGATACGGATGCCAAAACCGTGCGCCGGGCCGGAAAAACCATCAATCTGACCCCCCGTGAGTTCGCTTTGCTGGAATACTTTCTTCGTCACCCGGAAAAGGTGTTGTCCAAAACCGAACTGTCGGAAAAAGTCTGGGACGTCGATTTTGATACCGGCACCAACGTCGTCGAAGTATATGTTAATTATCTGCGCAACAAGGTGGAAAAAGGCTTCGAAAATAAATTGATCCATACCATTTTTGGGCAAGGGTATGTGTTGCGGGAAGGGTAGGCTTCTATTTTTGATTTGGAATCAAATTTTCTTGCTTCTTTTGCAAAGCAAACAGGGTTTTAAAAAACGCGCTGTTTTAAGAAGTTCTTTCTGAAATTTAACCAGTCATGCGTATGAAGCGTTTCAACAAAATTTTGATTTTCAGTTTGTTGTGTATACTCCTGAACGGCGCGTTCGCGCAAGCCCAGATCAGCCTGCGCGGAAAGGTACAGGACGCGGAATCCGGGGAAGACCTGATCGGGGCGGCAATCGCGCTCATCGGCCTGGAGGGCGGCACGATCACCAATTACGAGGGAGAGTTTTTATTGTCGGTGCCCGCGCTACCGGTCAAGCTCAGGGTGTCGTATACCGGCTATTCCACACAGGAAGTCGAGGTGACGGAGGCAGGCGCCCGGCTTGCCATTCGCCTGGAGCCCAACGCCATCATTATTGAAGAAACGGTTATCCGCGGCCAACGGATCGACGAAAAACAAAAAGCCGGTCCGCTCACCGTGGAAAACCTCGACGCCATTGCCATCAAGGAAACGCCGGCCATCAGTTTTTACAACGGCCTGGGCAACCTGAAAGGCGTGGACCTTACTACCGCTTCCCTCGGTTTTACCATCGTCAATACCCGCGGTTTTAATTCTACCAGCCCCGTGCGTTCCCTGCAAATTATCGACGGGGTAGATAACCAGGCGCCCGGCCTCAACTTTTCGCTCGGCAACTTCCTGGGCGCATCCGAACTCGACGTAATGGGCGTAGAGTTAGTGGCAGGCGCCAGCGGGCCGTTTTACGGCCCCAACGCTTTCAACGGCGTGATCAGCATGAAAACCAAAGACCCGTTTATTCAAAAAGGCCTTGCCGTTTCGCTCAAGGGCGGCGAACGCGATCTTTTTGAAGGCGCTATCCGCTGGGCCGACGCCTTTAAAAATAAAGCCGGCAGCGATTTTTTTGCTTATAAACTCAATTTTTTCCACCTGCGCGCCTACGATTGGGTGGCCGACAACTACGACCCCGTGTATGAAAGCGTCAGCGACACCCGCAACCCCGGCGGCTACGACGCCGTGAATATTTACGGCGACGAATACCGGGCCGGATTCGATTATTCGCTGGAAGCCCCCTGGTCGGACCGCGTAGGGCTGGGCGTGTTGCACCGCACCGGCTACCGCGAAGTGGATTTGGTAGACTACGATACCCGCAATACCAAGGCTAGCGCGGCCCTGCATTTCCGGCTGAAACCTTCCGAGGAATTCGAATCGCCCGAACTGATCATCGCTTCCAGCTTCGGCAGCGGTACCACGGTGTACCAGGGCGACAACCGTTTCAGCCTGCGCGATATTTTGTTTTTCCAAAACCGCATCGAGTTCCGGAAAAAAGACAAATACTTCATCCGGGCCTACGCCACCAACGAGGACGCCGGCAATTCGTTCGATCCCTATTATACAGCGCTGAAATTGCAAACCGCCTCCAAATCGAACGGCCAGTGGCTGGGCGATTACTCGCAATACTGGCTGAATATCGGCAACTACGACGCCCAAATGCGGCAGACCAGTTACCCCACCCTGAAAACCATGTATGACCCCGTTACCATGACCTTCACCTCCAGCTTCGACACGGTAGAGGCGAAGATGTGGTTCGACAACAATTACAATACGCTGGTCGGATGGCACAACAACGCCCGCACGTATGCCGACACCTTTTCCGGCCAGTTTTTTAAAGGACACTTTTTCCCGGGCTCGCCCGAATTCAGCGAAGCATTTAACCGCATTACTGCCACCAAGTCGGGCGAAGCCGGCGGCACCCGTTTTTTTGACAAATCGGCCCTGTATCACGTACATGGCGAGTATCGCTTTACGCCCAAATGGCTGAGTCACTGGGTGGTAGGCGGTAATGCCCGTTTCTACCGGCCGAGTTCTGAAGGCACCATTTTCTCCGACACGCTCAGCCGGCGTTACGAGGGTGGGGTAGTGGTCGATTCTTCATACAAACGTATTACCAACTGGGAATTCGGCCTGTACACCGGCGTGGAAAAGAAAATCATCAACGACCAGTTTATTTTGTCCGGTACCATCCGCATGGACAAAAACCAGAACTTTGATTACCTGTTCACCCCGGCGTTGAGTGCCGTTTATGCGCCTGACCAGAAAAATTATCTCCGGGTATCTTTCAGTTCGGCCATCCGGAATCCGACGCTTACAGACCAATACCTGTTTTTGAATGTTGGCCCGGCTACCCTCGTAGGCAACCTGAATGGATTCAATAACCTGGTTTCCGTGGACTCCTTCATTGCCGGTGTAAATGCAGGCAACTTCAATTTATTCGACGACGTGGATGTGGCGCCCATCCGGCCGGAAAAAGTGCGCACTTTCGAAGTGGGCTACCGCACCACCCTGTGGAACCGGCTGTACCTCGACGCCGGTTATTATTACAACTTTTACAACGATTTTATTGGCTATAATATTGGCATTGTGGCGCCGATATCCGGTGGCGTACTCGACGTAACGCGGGTACGGGCCTACCGGGTGGCAGCCAACTCAACCAATCAGGTGACCACGCAGGGCTTCGCGCTTGGCATGAATATTTATTTCGGCACTTATTACCAACTGAGCGGCAACTACAGCTGGAACAAATTGAACAAACTGGATGTGGAAGACCCCATCATTCCGGCTTTCAACACACCGGAACACAAATTCAATATCGGCATTTCCGGGCGCGACGTGCCATTCCTGGGTCTGAAAAGAACCGGTTTCAGCCTGAATTACAAATGGATTCAGGGTTTCCTGTTCGAAGGCAGCCCGCAATTTACCGGTTTTATTCCGACTTACGATATGGTAGACGCCCAATGGAACGTTACCTTTGACCGGATACACACGACTTTCAAAATAGGAGTATCCAACCTGTTTGGCATTAAACCGCTGTTTGAGGAAGCGCCGGAAGGAAGATCCAGACTGAAAGAAGCCTTTAATAATCGCAATTTTCAAACGTACGGCGGCCCGCGTATCGGGCGTATGGCCTACATTAGCGCCGTGTACAACTTTGAGCGCCGCTGAACATTTGTAACCAATTAATATTTTCTTATAAACAAAAAAGGCAACAACCATGAAGAAACTTACGCTCGCTTTGTTACTGATGCTGGCATATTTTGTCCCGGATCAGATATCCGCCCAAACCCGGTATCTGGAACCGGTATTTGCCCGGAATCAAATTCAGGTGCAGAAAAACGTCGTTTACGGCGTCAATGCCACGATACTTTATCAAACCGTTTTAGGGGAGGCTGTGCCGCAGCAATTGCTGATGGACGTGTACCGCCCGGCCAGCGATACGGAAACCAACCGGCCCCTCGTGTTGTTTTTCCATACCGGCAGCTTCGGGCCTTTTAAAAATCCCGACCCGACCAGCCCGGTACAAAACGGCTTCAACGGCTCCTGCGGTGGCCAGACCAACGACTCGTCTGCCGTGGAAATGTGCACCCGGCTGGCGCAAATGGGTTACGTGGCCGCCTCCTGCGACTACCGCCTGGGCTGGCTGCCTTTTTCCACGATTCCCGAGATCCGGCGCTACACCCTGATCAATGCCGCCTACCGCGGGGTACAGGATGCCAGCACGGCTATCCGCTTTTTCCGGCGCAACGTCGATATCGGTGGAAATACCTACGGCATTGACCCAAACAAGATCGTGCTCTTCGGTCAGGGCACCGGCGGGTATATTTCGCTGAACGCTGCAATGCTGGATGCTTACGCCAAAATCCCCACGGCCACCAACGGCAAATTTGTCTGGAACCCACGAACCGTTACAGGTAACCCCTGCGCACCCAACCAGATTATTCCGATGGTTATCGAGCAAGTGAACGGCAACCTGGAGGGCACCACCGTGGGCGTGTCGCCTATTACCGACCCGGCGAACGGCTGCGCGATCATTAAACTGGATACCCTCTGTTACCCGAACTGGCCGGGGTACCCCTCCGATTTTAACCTGGCGGTAAACCTCGGCGGCGCTTTGGGCGATTCTTCCTGGATTGACAATGCCGCGCAAAACCCGCAGCCGGCTTTGATTTCCATGCAGGTGCCCAACGATCCCTTTGCTCCTTATACCTCGGCGGTACTAAGCGTACCCGGGCAAGACCCCCCCTTACAGGTAGTGGAAGTACAAGGCAGCTATGTCGTACATGAACAGATGGAAGCAGCCGGACATCAAGATGTATTACTCGCCGCGAACAGCAATCATTCCCTCGACCTGCAGGTCAATCAATTGCAGGCTTTTGCCAACAGCCCGGCCGGTCTTCGGGAGCCGCGTGCCATGTTATATCCCTTCGTGATGCCGCCCGATCCGGATGACCCACAGTTGCCGAGCACCAGCGCACCCTGGGAATGGAGTTCTTTCCCCGGACTGCCGCCTATTCCCGGTGTTACCCCCGGCTTTGATTGTAATACCGACAAGGCCGCGGCGCTTCCGTATATCGATACGATCATGCGTTTCTACGCGCCGCGCGCCTGCTTCGCATTGGGGCTGCAAGGCTGCATCGACCAGGTGTTGTCCGGCAAAGAACCGTTGGCTAAAAATATCCAGCTGAGCGCTTCACCCAATCCGGCTACCGAACAGGTTATTCTGCAGGCAGAAACCGGCAAAACCATCCTGACCGTGCAGGTGATCGATAAAAACGGTCGGCTGGTGGCGCATGCGCAAAATGTGAACAACGAGGTATATGTTTTCCGGCCTGATAACAAATTGCCGGCAGGCCACTATATCTTCAAGGTGAATTTTAAAGAAGGATTTGTGACAAAGATCGTGGCGTTCCAG
>JAKLJF010000247.1 GCA_023151335.1 Thermoanaerobaculia bacterium
AGCCCGCTTACGGACACTAAAACCTTCCCGCCATTCGCCCGCGCGGCGCGGGCCGACTGCACATTTTCCGTCCAGGTAGCGGCGTCGCGGAAATAGATGTTCCCCTCTTCGTCGGCATACGGGGCATTCATCATGGATATGCCGACCCTCGGCATTTCATACCGCAACGTATCGCCCTCGGCGCTGACAAATTGTTTTTGAGCGCCGGAACTCAGCGCCGAACCCTCTCCTACCCTTGGATCGAGAAAAGTGCTCAGCCCCACTTCGCTGCTCATCTGGTTTTCACCCCTTGCCTGTGCTTCCAGCAACAACGACATTACGCCCTGGGGCAGGGTGTGCAGTTCGAGCTGATCCTTTTGGGCCAGTTTCAACTGCGCTTTACAGGTTTCCAGGTGCCCGGCAAGGTAAAGTTCCATCAAGCCCGGCAAGCCGATTTCCTCGATCGTACCGGGCACCTTGCCTCGCCCGCCCTGCGCCCCGACATTTATCCAGCTGAGCCGGCAGGGATGACCTGTTTGGATAAAATTTTCCCGGATAGCCCAAAAAAATACGGAGCAGCGGGCGTTCCCGGCCAGGCCGTTGGAAAATACAACGGCGCCGTCGGGGATTAGCCGGGCAGCCTCGCGGGCGGTGATAAATTTCGGTGAAACCGGCCCCCGCGGTTTATATTCCAGGTCTTTCCTGGACCACGTCAGCCGCCAGCGGATGACGTGTAAAAGTAAACGCAAACGTTCCAGGAATGTCATAATTTGTTGATTTTAAACAGATAAAATAAAAAATATTCCAGCTAAATGGAAATACTGCCCTGGCGAAACGGGGTAGAGCCGATCATGGCGTTGATCAGATAGGGCACTCCTTTGTCCATACTCTCGACGGCTCTGCGCAGCGCCAGCTGAAAATCCGCCATCGTATCGACGCGCTCACCGGCAGCGCCATATCCCTCGGCCACACGGTGATAACCGGTACGGGGGAGAATGACTGCCGTGTCAGCTCCGAGCAAATGCAGCTGGTCCCGCGCGATTTGTTCCCAGGCGCCGTTGTTGCCCACGATGCCGCACACTTTCAGACCGTTTTTGGCAAAAGTTTCGAACTCTGCCAGACTGTAGGCCACACTACCGTCGCCGTAAATGATCCAGATATAATCGTCCGGATAACAGGCGGCGGCGCCCAGGGCAAAGCCGCCGCCCGCGCCCAGGGTGCCGAACACACCGGGGTCGAGCCAGCTCAGCGGTTTGCGCGGACGCAGGGTATAGGCCGCCGTGGCGGCAAAGTCGCCCCCGTCGGCCACGAGTACCGAATTTTCCGGGATCGTCTGCTCCAATTGGCGGAGCAGGGCAATAGGATTGATGCCTTTGACCGGCTCGCCGGCCATTTGTTCAATTTCCGATTCACGGGCAGCGTCGCGCACCTGCAAGGTTTTTTTCCAGGTTTCCCAACCGGGCAAAGCCGGGGATATTTTTTCCAGTCCGATCAAAAAAGCGCCAGGATCGGCGCGAACGGCAAGCGTTGGCCGGATATTCCGGCTCAATTCCTGCCGGTGGCGGCTGATGGCAATTTTCCGGGCATGGCGGTTCAGGTTACGTCCGTAATTCAGCCGGAAATCGCAGGGAACGCCCGCCAGGAGGATGAGGTCGGCTTCCCGGAGCGCTTCCTTGCGGTGGTGGTGAAATTGAATCCCGTTTGACCGCCCTAAAAGGCCCCGTGCCATACCGCTCAGATAAACGGGAATACCGAGATTTTTCACCGCATCTGCCAATGACGACGCCAACGTTGGTTTCAGCATAGCGCCGCTGCCCAGAAGCATGACCGGCCGTTCAGCGGCCTGCAAGGCCCGGATAATCTTTTTGAGGTCGGCCGAACAGGGCAAGGGAATAGTGGGTTCCGGGACAATTGGAAGATCAATGCCTGCATTTCCCACACCCGCAAACAGCCGCTTTACATGCCGGGTGAGATACCAGTGCATCAATTGCTCCATCCATCCGGAAACATTTTTCTTATTAAGGCCATACCATTCCCGTACCGTGGCCTCCGGGTACAACAGATCAACCGGACATTCCAAAAATACCGGGCCCGGTACATTATCGCGGCTTATTCTCAGGACATCGGCCAAAGCAGGCGCCAGTTCGCGCAGCCGATTGACCCGTCTTTGGCTTTTTACGGCAGTGTAAAGCAGCGACAGCTGATCTATATCCTGCAAGGCGCCCCTGTTGCGAAGCATAGTGGCCGTGGCGCCACCGAGCAGCAAGACGGATGATTGCGCCATTTGCGCGTTTTTTACCGCCGTGATGGTGTTCGTCACACCCGGCCCCGCTGTTACAGTGGCTACTCCCGGAATACCTGTGATCCTGGACACGGCATCGGCGGCAAATACCGCGCTGGCTTCGTGGCGGACATCCCAAACCTGCATTCCCGCTTTTGCCGCTTCCACATAAATGGGGCCGATATGGCCGCCACAAAGGGTAAATAAATGCCGGGTGCGATTTTTTAGCAGCATCTGCGCGATAACTTGTCCGCCGTTCATAGTAAATAAATTATGCGAGGCAAGGTATGAAACCACAACAGCCGATTTGGCGATCTTCGTCAATGGTCAAAATAACCCTTGTCAGCTTCACCATCAATTGAATCATTTAATTTTGACCATCAACGAGGGCGCCGAACAATGTTTACTCATCGCTCATCACTAAAAAAATGCTGCTGCTCATCTCAGGTTTGCCCGGTTCGGGAAAAAGTACGGTTGCCAGGGCCTATATCGCCCGGTATGGCGGCATACATATCAACAGCGATCTGCTGCGCAACGAAATGCACCTGCGCGGCCATTACACTCCCGGCGATAAGGAACGGGTATATGCAGCCATGCTCGCCCGGACGCGGGCAGTATTGGAGCAAGGCGGTGACGCGGTGGTGGACAGCACTTTTTACCGGCCATCCATTCGTGAACCGTTTGAGCAGGTAGCGCGGGAGTTGGGCATCCCAGTTTTTCGCGTGGAAGTGAAAGCGCGGGAAGAAACGATCCGGCGGCGCCTGCAAAAACCGCGGCCCGACAGTGAGGCCGACTTCGCCGTGTATGAAAAAATCCGCGGCCAGTATGAACCCTGCCCGGAGCCGCTGCTAACTTTGTGGACCGACGAATTGCCCCCCGAATTGCTGGCAACAACCATACACCGATACATCACCGTTCAAAATGACCCTTGAGCAAATTCGATCCATTCTCGGCAACGGCGCTTTCCCCGGACGGAAACAGCCGGCAGAATTGGTGGAAACGCATATTTCATGGGTGATCCTGACCCCTGATTTTGCTTTTAAGATCAAAAAACCGGTGCTGCTCGGATTCCTGGATTTCAGCACCGATGCCAAACGAAAAATGTTCTGTGAGGAAGAAGTGCGACTCAACCGCAGGCTCGCGCCGGATATGTACCTCGGCGTATTGCCCGTAGGGGGTAAAGGAGAACACTTGCAAATCGCTGAGAACGCCCTGCCTGTGCTGGACTACGCCGTCCACATGCGCCGGATCGATAACAGCCGGGAAATGGACGTTCTGCTGGAACAAAACCGCGTAACGGCCGGACAAATGGAACAACTTGCCGCCGTGCTGGCCGCGTTTCACCGGCAGGTAGTCATGACCGGCCCGATCGTGTATCACCCAGGCGCCCACTGGGCCGATTTCGCGGAGTTGTACCGTTTTCAGGCCGATGTGGAAAAACACTTCGGGCCTGCCGCCGCGGAAAAAATGAAC
Source organism: Thermoanaerobaculia bacterium (assembly GCA_023151335.1). Lineage (GTDB taxonomy): Bacteria > Bacteroidota > Bacteroidia > Chitinophagales > Saprospiraceae > M3007. The sequence continues at coordinate 3,734 of JAKLJF010000247.1, forward strand.
CGCTGGCGTGCCCGGTTACCCCTTTTCCTCGAACAAAACGCCGGCAGGCTGATCGCGCGGGTACGCGACGGATTTTGGGTAGACGGGCACGGCGACCTGCACGCCCGCAATATTTTCCTGACCGAAAAAGGGCCCGTGGTATTCGACTGTATCGAGTTCAGCGCCCATTTTCGCCAATCCGATATCCTGAACGAACTGGCTTTCCTGTGTATGGACCTGGAAGCCCGCGGGCATCCCGAACTGGCCAATACCTTTTTACAAGCATACGCCCGCCACTGGAATGTTTTTCCTGACCCCGCGGATCAGGGTTTGTTTCGTTTTTTTAAAGCCTACAGGGCCAATGTGCGCTTGAAAGTGGCGCTGATTGAGCTGCGTCAACATCCTTCAGTTAAGTTGGAAGAACAGGTGAAGTTGTATTGGGGTCTGCTTGACTCTTATCTCAGGGAATAAACCGGGCTTATGGAATTAGTCAACTTTAATTTCCACACGCCGGTTTTTTTGTCTTCCAGCCTCGGTGTCGTTGGTATCCACGGGTTGGTTTTCGCCATAGCCGCGCCAGCTAAACCGGGTGGGCGTCGCACCGTTCTCCAAAAGAAAGTCGTACACGGCGCGGGCCCGGCGTTCGGAAAGTGCCTGGTTGTACGCGGCGTCGCCGGTGTTATCGGTATGACCGCCAATTTCAACGGGCATTTCCGGCAGACCATTCAGCGCATTGGCCAGTTTTTGCAGGATATGCTGCGCATCGGGTCTGAGCGTCGCCTCATCGTGGTCGAACAGGATTTCGGAATCGAAGCGCAGTTTTTTCTGTTCCAACAGCGTCCGGGAAAATTCATCGCCGCTGAATTCTTCCACGACGAAATCGTCGAAACAGTAGTAGGCGATTCGTTTGATCTTTTGGGGCCAAAGTTCTGTCGCGCGGTTTATCGAGTCGATCCGTGCCCGCTGTGCTTCCGCCAAATTCGTTTTTGTCACGGCGTCGAAAAAAAAGTTGCCGAACAGGAAATAGCGGTAGGGCTGGTCGGCTTTGAAAAGGAAAATCACTTGTCGCCAGTTGCCGTCCGGCGTTTCAAGCAGCTCTTCGCGATTCAGTTGCGGCTGCACCGCGAAGATGGTTTGGCTTTCCATAAAGTTTTCGTTGATATTGATCTTATTTGTCGAAAAATGAAAGCCGAAGTTGCCGCAACGGACCGGCATGATATTTTTGGTTTGCCCGAACACCCCGCTGAGATGGCGAACCCCCAGCGAATCGTCGGTGCGTACCCAAAAACGAACGCGGTAGGTTTTACCTTTTTGAAGCGGTTGGGCCAATGAGCCCTGAATCAGCTCGTGGTAGTCGGCGTCATTTTTACCGTCGCTGTGCGGGTGATACATGATGAGGCCGACCATCCGGGCGCCACGCCGGGGCCGGGGCAACAAGTTGCAGACCGAGGCGCTGTCGGCAACAAGCACGTCGGGCGTCATATTCTTAAAAGTTTGCCAGCCTTGCACGTAATTATTTAAAACATCGGCGCCGCCGGAAAATGCGCAGGGCGGCGCAGCGCCGCGGGCTGCCGGCGGGGTGCGTTCAAATCCGCCGTTGACCACGTAATTTTGGGAAAATAAAGGGGCGGTAATGACCACGAAAATGAAAACAAGGAGCAGCATGGGGAGAGGAAAGTCAAAATGTAAAAGTCAAAATGTAAAATGCAAAAGGGCCCGGCTTATTGTGCCGCGCCCTTTTACGTTTTACATTTTGTCTTGCTCAGTTCTCTTCCTCGATCCGGATGCTGTCGTTTTTGCCCAATGCTTTACCCGAGCGTTTTTGGTACAGCTCCAGGTATTTTTTGTGTTGCTCGTCGGATAGTTTTTTGCCATCGACGCGCAGTTCTTTTCCGGACAGTTCGAAGGAAAAGTTATTCGGATCGCCGATGAGTTTATCGGCGATCAGGGCTTCCTTCAATATTTTACCGGTTGCTTCGGCGCTGCTCCGTTCACGGTAAGCGCGCAACTGCGCGCGTTGGGCGGTCCGGGCTTCCTCGCGGGCGCGGGCCTGGTCTGCCCGGGCGCGTGTCAGCGCTTCGCGCTGGGCTATTCTTGCTTTTTCGAGTTCGCGGCGCGCTTCTTCCATTGCCCGGCGTTGTTCGCCTTTAGCTTTTTCCCATTCTTTCCGGCTTTTTTTCCACTCTTTTTCGGATTCTTTCAACTGTTTCTGAATTTCTTTTTGATGCAGCTCTATACCGCGCAATGCCTCTTCCTGTATCCGCTTGAGCTCTTCTTCCGAGATATCCGGCATGGGCACTTCCCAAATTTTACCTTCCGGCGTTTCAAAAATGAACTGGTCGCCGTCGAAATGGTACAGGGCGGGCGCATCGGGCGCATCCGGCAAGGCCAGCCAGGCGCTGTCGGTACCGGGAAAATAAAATTTATGGTCGTCGAGCCGGAAGCCATAGCCTTCGTTGCCCTGCCAGAACAGGAACGGATGTTGATCGCCCGGAATATCGAGGCTTTCGCCGGATTCCATTTTTTTGCCGTCTATCCACACTTCTCCATCCCTGACCTTTATTTCGGTGGGCTTGCCGTCGCGTTCGAGGCGGATAATGGTATTGCCCGCTTCATCTTTATCGGTGCTGATGCGCGAGGGGTTGCCGGGTATAGGCGGCATGGGAGCGCGGGGCGCGACAGGCGGCAGCACCCAAACACCGGGGGGAAATGGCGGAGCGGGCGGAGCGGGAGCCACGTCGCGGCGTAATTCGTCGGTGAGCGACTGGTATTGCGGGAACTCGCTCTCGGGTATTTCTTTGCCGTCCACATTCAGGCGGGTAATTTTGTCGTCCAGCATTTCCATTTCCACGCGGCGGTCGTCGTCTTCCTGAATGATTTTCCGGCGCTGGGGTTTGACGGTGTCGGCCGGAGCCTGGAAAGCGGCTTCCGGTTCGGGGGCGCCGGTCAGCCAGGCAACCGGTTTTTCGGCTATTGCCCGGATGGCGGCGGTAATGGCGGGAGGGGTGTTGGCTTGTACAGTCCAAAGGGTAATAAGGGCCAGCAAGATGGCCGTTGCGATCATTTTTTCCATAAATGAAGCGGATTGTTGCGGTTGATGAAGAATTCGTTTGATCCGTTCCAGCAGTAGCGGACGGCGGCGCAGTAGTCCGGGCGATCCTTCCATAGCAAGGGCGAGGGTAGGCGTTTTTGCGCTTTTGGCCATATCCTGAAGCCGTACAAGCGTTTTAGCGTAAAGCAAACGGTTGCCCGTGAGCGCTATAGCGGTATCGTCGCAGCAGTTTTCCCGTTCGGCCCGGATAGTAGCCGATATCCACCAAACAGCCGGGTGGAAGTAAAACAAGGCTTCGACCAGGGCCTGGATCAGGTTGAACAGCCAGTCGCGCCGGGCAATATGGGCCAGTTCGTGTGCTAAAACAGCCTCCACTTCGGCAGGGCTGATCCGGTTGATCATGCCGAGCGGCAGGAGGATAAGCGGCTTTAAAAAACCGAGGGCCAGCGGCGTTTGCACCAGCGCGGATTCGGCCAGGCGTACCGGACGGGAATAGCCGATCTTAACAGCCAGTGCCCGCAGTTTGTCCTGCCAAAT
>JAKLJF010000248.1:0-4923 GCA_023151335.1 Thermoanaerobaculia bacterium
AAAGTAGGCAGTGGGCAGTGATGCGAATACCGGGTCGGGGGGAGGGCATCACCCGGCCAACCCGGTATTCGCATCCGCAGGCAAAATGCAAAGGACAAAGAGACAAAATGCAAAGATCAAGCGCATATCTTGCTGCCCTCAATTCAAAGCAAAATGTCCGATCTTCAAAAAAAACTCACCCTTTACGGCCTGACGATGATCGCCGTCGGTTCCTGTATCGGCTCCGGTATTTTTGTTACACCGGCCCAAATTGCCGGGGCAGTTCCCAATGCCTGGCTGGTGCTGGCGGTGTGGGTGCTGGGCGGCGTTATTGCGCTCACCGGAGCGCTTACCTTCAGCGAACTGGGCGGCATGTTCCCCAAATCGGGCGGCGTGTATGTGTACCTGCGGGAAGCCTATGGCGACCTTACGGGGTTCCTCTACGGGTGGGTGACCCTGCTGGTGATCAATACCGGGGCGCTGGCAGGCTTATGTGTCGCCTTTGCCGAGTATATGAAGATATTCGTACCCGGCATGGGAGAAGGCATGAAGACGACCATTGCCGCCGTCACTATGCTGGCGCTCACGGGCTTCAATGTTCTCGGCGTAAGCGTAAGCCAGGGGCTGGCCAATGTTTTTACGGGATTGAAATTGCTGGCCATTGCCGGTATTATCGCCATTGGATTTTTGTTTGCCGATCCGGCGGTCCTTTCACAAAACTTTGCAGCGGGCCAGCCCGTCCCGCCCAATCTGACCAATGCCATGCTGACCGGGCTGATCGGCGTGCTGTTTTCGGTAGGCGGCTGGCACCACGCATCTTACGTGGCCGGCGAGGCCCTGAACGCCCCGCGCACGGTGCCCCGTGCAATGTTTCTGGGCGTACTCATTGTGATGACGATGTACCTGTTGGTCAACCTGGCCTATATGTTTCTGTTGCCGCTCGGCACGATCGCCCAAACGCCCCGGGTAGCCGCCGACGCCATGGTCCTGGTGGCGCCCTGGGGTGGCAAAGCCGTGGCGGTGGCCATTGCTTTATCCATTTTCGGCACCATCAGTATTTACACCATGTCGGCGCCGCGCATCTACTTCGCCATGGCCGCCGACGGTATTTTTTTCAAACAACTGGCCTTCGTGCATCCCCGCTGGCGCACGCCGGTGACGGCCATGCTGGCGCAGGTATTGTGGGCGCTGGCGGTGCTGCTGTTTTTCCAGGGACTGTTCGACCGGATCATCACCTTCGTCACCTTCATGGACATCGCCTTCATGGGGCTGGCCGGCGCGGCGATTTTTGTTTTCCGGAAAAAAAGAAGCGGCAACGAGCGGCCGGTGCGCGTGTGGGGCTACCCCTTCGTGCCGCTGATCTTTGTGTTTATCTCGGCAGCTTTTGCCGTAAACACGCTCCTGGAAAAGCCGGCCCAGGCGCTGCCGGGGCTGGGACTGTTGTTGCTGGGCGTGGGGGTATTTTATCTGCTGAGGCGGTAGCTGCGCCATTGCCCCCTACGTGCCAAAATTTGGACATTGGACATTCCTTGTTGGATATTGGATATTCTGTTAATAAAAAACGTAGCAGAATATCCAATATCCAACAAGGAATGTCCAATGTCCATCGCCCGACGTAGCAATCCAAAACTATATTGACAGGTTTTTTCCCGAAAGCTCCTCTATCAGATGGGTGAGATGAAGTTCCGCATCGTACACCGCGTCGATCACAAACTTCTCGCCGCGGTGCACGTAATCATAAATAGCCAAATCGGTGGGCGGCGTGGGAATTTCGTGCAGCCTGGCGGCGGGTATCCATTCCAGTACGCCCTCGTTGCAACCGGGCGCTTCCTGCCAGGGAATGTCAGCCAGATAGATGTAGCACAACCAGTTGTAATCCACCGGCGAGGTTTCGCTCAGTACGCCGCACAACACCGGATCGACAATAGCAATACCGGTTTCTTCCCGGGTTTCGCGCACGGCGGCTTCCACCGGGCGTTCATGCGCTTCCAGTTTGCCGCCCACGGGTACGTACTTGCCGATGTTGGGCGCTTTGGCGCGCCGGAGCAGGAGGTAATGGTCCCCGGCGCGGAGGATGACCATGGTAGCGAGTTTTTTCATAATTTTATTTCCCGACCGCTTCCCGAACCACCACGCTCGCCATGTGCAGGCCGAACAGTGCCGGGATATAGGAGATAGTACCGTAAAAGGATTTTTTAAAGCGGCTGCCGTCAGTCATCATGCAGGTGTCGCGGTCCACGATCTCGAAAGAAAATACCACGGTGACGCCGCGGCGTACGCCCTTGCGCTTAAGCCCTTTGCGTACCTGCTGGGCGAAGGGGCAGTTGAAGGTCTGTGAAATATCGGCCACCTGCACTTTGGAGGGGTCCACCCGGCCGCCGGCGCCCATACTGCTGACAATACGCACACCCTGCTGCTTGCAGGCCACGATGACGTATTGTTTCGGCTGTACGGAGTCGATGCAGTCGAACACGTAGTCGTAAGGGGTGAACTGCATGGTTTTGATATGTTCCGGCGAGAAGAATTCCTCTTTTACGGTCAGTTCGAGTGCCGGATTGATGTCGAGGAGGCGGGCGGCCATGATAGCGGCTTTGGGCTGGCCGACGGTGCTGTGCAGGGCCGGCAGTTGGCGGTTGGTGTTGGTGAGGTCCACCGTGTCGCCATCCACAATAGTCATACGGCCCACACCAGCGCGGGCGAGGAATTCGGCGGCATAGCTGCCCACACCGCCCAGTCCGATGACCAGTACATGCAGGTTTTTCAGTTTGTCGAGGGTATCGGCGCCGATGAGCAGTTCGGTGCGCTGAAGCCAGTGCGGCGCGGTTTCCGGCTTTGGTGCCGGCTGGTTTGAAACGGAGGACAAGGTTGCTTTTTTGCTGCAAAAATACGAAATCCGGCGCTTTTATCCCACAATCATCGCTCTTGCTGAGGTCGGTCATTGGGTATTTTGCAAGCGGCGGAAAAACTTTATTTAAACCTATAAACTATGCTAAAGATCAACTTTTCCGCTGCGATGACGGCACTTTTATGCTTTTCATTTGCGGGAATCAGTGAAGTATTTCAGGCGCCGTACGACAATTTGATCCTGCGCGATTCCCTGCCCACACCCGGCATACAGATGTTCCAGCCCGATTATCTGACCGGTATCCTTGCGGATTCGCTCCATCCTATCCGGCAAGACCTGCGCGACAACAACGTATGTAACCGGAAGCCCGACATCAGGCATTGGAAAATCAGTGACAAAATACCTGGCGATGAGCCAGCCGGCAAACAAAAGAATTAGACTTTAAACCAATCATTTTTAAAATTCTTGCCTTATGCGAACCATCATTGTCAGGTTCACCGGAACCATAGGTTGGACACTCTGCCTTTTCGCATTCATGCTGGCCTCCCCGCTGTTTCTTGGCGGACAGGTCGGTATTAACCCCGACGGCTCACAACCCCACCCCAGCGCCATGCTGGATATAAAAAGTACGAACAAGGGGTTTTTACTCCCCCGGATGACGGCGCAGCAACGGCTGGCCATTCCTTCGCCCGCCAACGGGCTGATCGTCTTTGATACCGACTCAAACGCCATGGCGATTTTTCTGACAAGTGCCTGGGCATTTCACAGGCCCTGGCCAGGGCCGGCGCCGACCAAGCCATATCAAATCACTGATTTTGACCAGGATACCTGGGTGGACACATACACCGGATTTTTAGATAAGGATATTATCGAATTCAACTTGGGAGACCCTGGTAGCGGTGGGACAGGTACCCTTGAAATGATCCTTCGAAAAAATGCCAGCGGACAGGCCCGGCTGGAGTTTCCCGACGGTCAGCAAAATACTTTTATCGGCGATAAAGCGGGTGAAAAAACAACTACAGGTATCCAAAATACCGCTGTCGGTAATATGGCATTGACGAAAAATACTTCAGGCAATTTCAATACAGCTATAGGGATGTTTGCACTGTCTGCAAATATTACAGGTTTGAACAACACGGCAGGCGGGCAGGATGCCCTGCGTTCCAATACGGAAGGCGGGAGCAATACCGCCTATGGGAGCGGCGCCCTTTTTGCCAACATAGGGGGTGATTTTAATACGGCCATCGGAGCAGGCACTTTATTTTTAAACAAGGAAGGCATCGGCAACACAGCTGTCGGCTTGAGTGCTTTACATAGTAACACGACTGGGAGCGAAAACACTGCCGTCGGCGAGTATGCCCTTGGATACAATACTACCGGATCGCTCAATACTGCTGTGGGGACAGAAGCCCTGCATGCGAACATAATTGGGTCGAACAATGTCGCGATCGGGCGTTTTGCGCTTTACTACAATGAAGAAAAGAGCAATTTGGTTGCCGTGGGGGCCAATGCGCTGTTCCGCAATACAAAAGGTGAATTCAATACCGCGATAGGACATAATGCTTTGCAGGAAAATACGGAAGGAACGGGCAATACCGCGGTTGGTTTTGAAGCATTATCCAAAAACATTAGCGCCGGTGGTAACACGGCAAACGGATGGCGGGCACTGTATTCCAATGAAACCGGGATAGACAATACTGCCATGGGACGGCTGGCATTATCGGCTAATAAACAAGGCTCCGGCAATGTCGCCATAGGCGCCGAAGCCTTGGCAGCCAATTTAATAGGCTTCGAAAATACGGTCATCGGGGTAAGAGCCATGACTAAAGACGATTATGGGAACGGGAATACCGTCGCCGGTTTCGAGGCACTGTTTAATGCCCAGGGGCAGGCTTATGCGAATACAGCCCTGGGACACAAGGCGATGCATGACAACCTCAATGGAAGCTATAATACAGCAGTAGGCGCAAACGCCCTTTCCAATAATACAACAGGGTCCACTATTACCGCGATCGGATACAATGCCAACGTTTCCGTTGGTACGCCATCGCTGGTCAATGCCGCGGCTATCGGACAGAACGCCACGGTAAACGCCCCCG
>JAKLJF010000248.1:4933-7289 GCA_023151335.1 Thermoanaerobaculia bacterium
CAACTGGGCTCCAGTGCAACCATACTGGCAACCAGTGGCGGTTATACTATTGTCAGCGACGGGCGTTATAAAGAAGCAGTGCAGGAAGATATAAAAGGACTTGATTTCATACTCCGGTTGCGGCCTGTAACCTATCGCTTTAACTACGAGAAATACGAAGATGCGCTCAGAGGATCATCACGAGAAGATGATCAGCATTACCGGAATTCACTGGCCCGAAAGTCGCAGGAAAGGCAAATGGGTTTTATCGCCCAGGAAGTGGAAACCGCGGTAAACCAGAGTGGCGAATCTTTCAACGGCCTGTACCTGCCACAGCACGCTGGCGACAATTATGCACTGGACTATGGCCGGTTTACCGTTCCGCTTGTCAAAGCCATCCAGGAGCAACAAACCCAGATCGAACAACTCAAAGCCGAAAATGCGCAACTACGCCAGCAACTGGACAAGTTACAGACGCTCGAAGCCCGAATTCAGGCATTGGAAAACCAGCACCGTTAATCTGTAAATCCGCGTGCCATGAAAAAAATACTGATATTATTCATCACCGCGCTTGGGTTAATGCCGCCGGTTTGGGGTCAGGGAATTAAATATGACAGAGTGTCTATCCTGCCGTCCACACATTTTGTGGTAGCCGGCAACACCCACCTCGTGCTGGTCGATATGGACTTCGAAAATAACGGCGTCTTTGATCCCGGCCAGGGCACCGTGCATTTTACCGGCGCCGACAACGACAGCCTGTTGGGCGCCTCGGGCACGACCTTTTACAACCTGGTCCTGGATAAAAGCGTCAGCCCCAACTTCTTTTGGATCCCGCCGGAATTGCCTATCGCCCCCCCGCCCCCCTGCGGGTTTGGCAACCAACTGACGTTTCAGGGCGCCGGCAGCAAGATCATGCTCGGCAGCCGCGACCTGGTGGCCGGCCCCGGGGCGAGTATTGTCGGAGCCAATCCGCAAAATTTCATCGTCACCGCCGGCACAGGCCGCCTGGTTAAAGAAACCCTGAGCAGCTTTACTTTCCCGGTAGGTAGCGAGGCGGGCAGTTATACCCCATTGCTGGTGACGCAAAATGCCCAGCAATCTGTCGGTGTGCGCTGCCTGCCCCACGTGTTGGCCAACGGCCTCACCGGCAATCCGCTCACGGGCGGCGTGGTGGATGTGTCCTGGGCGATCACCCAGGATCAGGTGGCGCTTGCGCCGCTTTCACTGATCGCCCAATGGAATGCCGCCGACGAACTGCCCGGTTTCGACGGCAAGGATTGCGGCGTTTCCCGCAGCCTGGGCAACGCCGACTGGGACCTGGCCGGCGCCAATATCGGTGAGAAATCGGGCCAGGGGCCGTTTACCATGGCCCGAACGGGCGTCGTGCTGCCGCCAAACGGCTCCGGCACCTTTGCCGTGGGCAGCGAAGTGCTGATGTATCCCCTGCGGGTTGGGGCCAAAACCTGGCTGCAAGGCGCTTTTAACGCCGGAACCGGCAACATGAACGACAATCTGCGTACGCAGCAACTCATTCCGCAACTCGAACCCTATTCGGAAATCCAGGGATTTACGCATGTGGGCCGCGGCGGCGGCGAAACCGTTTCGAATGATGTGCTGGGCATCAGCGGCCCGCAGGCGGTGGTCGACTGGATGTTTGTCGAACTGCGTTCGGGCGCCAACAGCAGCACCGTACTCGAAACCCGCTCGGCGCTCATCCGCCGCGACGGTCAGGTGGTGGATGTGGATGGGGTGTCGCCGGTAACCTTCCGCGGCCGGGAGGCGGGCGATTATTATATCGCGCTTCGGCACCGCAACCACCTCGGCGTGCGGAGTTTTTCGACGCTGTCTCTGGCCAATGATCCGGCCCTGATTTTTGATTTCACTACAGAACAATACAACGCTTATCAGGGTGTGCAGGCTTTTCTCGGACCCAACGCCGGCTGGGGCATGTTCGGCGGCAACGCCAACAGCAACTTCGACGTGAAATACTCCGGACCGGGCAACGACCAGAACTACCTGCTCAACGGCTGCCTGGGCGGCAACAAACAAGGTGTGCTGAACAACGTGTACAATACCTGCGATTTGAACCTGAACGGCTCCGTTCGATATTCCGGGCCGCTCAACGACCAGAATTTCCTGTTGAATACCGTCCTGAACGGCGATAAGACAAAAGTGATCACTCAACCCAATTTCTAAACTTTCCAGCCATGATAACGTATTTTAAAATTAAACGCTTTTGGCTGACGGGCTTATGGTTGGCATTGCTGGGGGGAGTTTTTTCAATCGCTCCGGCAGGCGCTCAACCGCGGGTGCAAGGTTCCGTAGCCAAATCATCGATCAATCCGGTGATCCCCATGACCCGCGTGGTTGTATACGG
>JAKLJF010000249.1 GCA_023151335.1 Thermoanaerobaculia bacterium
CGTTTGTGAGCGTGCCGGTGCAATACCTGGTGCTGATCGTCGTGGGGCTGCTGGTAGTATTGCGTTTCGGATTTAAACAGCTGATTGCCTGAAGATGATGAAAACGTTTGTTTCCCTGAAAATTTTTCTGCCGGTACTTTTATGCGCATGCCTGGCTGCCTGCGACGCCGTACGCAAACGCGATCACCAGACTTTTACCCAGGACGATACGAATGTCGAAATTGGCCGCGACGTGGAGATCCTTTACTCCGACAGCGCCATCGTCCGGGTGCGTATTACCGCCCCGACCATGCTCAACTACACGGACCGCGACGACCCGCGACAGGAATTTCCCGACGGCATAAAGGTCGAGTTCTTGACCCCCACCCTCCAGGTACGCAGCACATTGACGGCTAAATGGGCCGTGCGCCAGCAAAACAAGGGCCTCGTCACCACCCGCGACAGCGTGGTGCTGACCACCGTCCAGCAGGAAAAACTGGAAACCGAGGAACTGATCTGGAATGAAAAAACGGAAAAGATCAGTACCGAGAAATTCGTCAAAGTCACCAAGCCCGGCGAGGTCATCTATGGCTTCGGGCTGGATGCCAACCAGGATTTTTCTTTCTGGAAAATTACCGTGCCCAAAGGAGTTATCCGGGCAGAACAGTTGGATAAGGCGTTGGAGTAAGACGATTTACGATTAAAATGCCCTCAATAAAGTGGCGGACAACAATTAACCGCGCCACCCCAATCGTAAATCGTAAATCGTAAATCTCAATTATACCGCCACCTGTCCGTTATTCACAACCCCCAACACTTTCCCTTTAAATTCTTGTCCCACAAACGGCGTATTCTGCGATTTGGAGCGGATGTGCTTTTCCGTAAAGGTCCAGGAAGCCTCCGGGTCGAAAATTGTCAGCTCGGCGCGGGCGCCGGGTTTGATTTCCGGTATGGGTAGGCCCAGCGCGCGGCGGGGTGAGAGCGCCCATTTTTGCACCAGCGTTTCGATGGATAACTGCCCCTGCAAATACGTCCGGCACAAGGCATAAGCCGTTTCCAGCCCGATCATGCCGAACTCGGCGAAGGGGAATTCGAGGTTCTTTGCCTCGGCGTCCCAGGGAGTGTGGTTGGAACAAATAAAATCGATGGTACCATCGGCCAGGCCTTCCAGCAGGGCTTCGCGGTGACTGTTGTCGCGCAGGGGCGGCAATACTTTCCAGTTGCTGTCGAATTCGGCCAGGCGCTCATCGGTAAAACAAAGGTTGGCCGCGGCCACAGCGGCCGTCACCGGCAGTCCTGCCGCTTTGGCGGCGCGCACCAGTTCCACCCCTTTGCTGGTGGACAAGAGGTGCAGGTGCAGCCGTCCGCCGGCGTACGCCAGCAGGCTGAGGTCGCGTTGCAATGCGATTTCTTCCGCCAACGCCGGGATACCTTTCATTCCCAGCATGGTACTCAACACGCCTTCGTGCATTTGTCCGCCACCGGCGATCGACTTGTGATGTGGCCAGTTCATGATCAGGCCGCCAAACGCTTTGGCGTACTGCAGGGCGCGCAACAACAAACCGGCGTCCTGCACCGGTTTGCTCCCGTCGGAAAACGCTATTGCGCCCGCGGTATGCATATCGAACAACTCAGCCAGGTCTTTACCGTCTGTATATGCCGAAATAGCGCCAATGGGGTAAAAGGTCACCACCCCGCCGGCTGTTTTATTGCGGATGTATGCAATGGCCGGTTTAGAGTCTGTGGCAGGGTTGGTATTCGGAAAACAGGCCACTGCCGTGAACCCGCCTGCCGCTGCGGCGCGGGCGGCGCTTTGCAGGTCTTCCCGGTGTTCAAAACCCGGATCGCCGGTTTGAATACCCACGTCGAACCAGCCGGGGGAAACATGCGGCATTCCTTCGAAAGTCAACACTTCGGCGTCAGCGGGCACGGGCAAATCCCGGCCGACGGATTCGATCACCCCGTCGCGGATACTAATATCCTGGAGCTCCCCTGTTTTTTCACCGTCGCAAATTCGAACACCTTTAAGGATTGCAAGCATGGCTAATCATCTTATCGTATTTTGTTTTCCGTAAATGATTTTGTTTTGGGGAAGGTAAAAATTGAATTTTTTCAAAAATTCAATTTTTACCTTCCCCAAAACAAAATCATTCCCCCAACACGTACCAAAAATTATTCCTGACCACCCAGCCCGGCAGCCGCCGGTACACTTCCGTGCTGATGGGTTTGATCAGCACCTCGTCGAGCAGGAAGGGCTGGTTGGCAAAACGTTTTTGAAAAAAAATATTGACCCGCGCGTCTTCATCAAACACTTCGAAATTCAGTTCGAACAGGCCCCAGTCGTTGACGATACTTTTCAGGTAGAACCGCATGCCTTCGTGTTTGAAATGCACCTCGTGGCCGTCGGTGCGGTTGTTTTCGATGATCTTCAACTCGTGGTTCATACCCAGGTCGCGGTTGACGTACATCCAGAAACTGATGGTATAATGTCCTTTGGGCAAATGCTCGCGCCACAGCCAGGTAGTATCCTGCATATTGCCGCTGAAAGCGCCCTTACCCTGGAAAACATGCTCCGCCGTGGTGAGCGAATCGTACGACAGGGTCATGATGGGGGTTCCCGGCTGGGTGGCCTGCCAGATTCCCTGCTGGTAAAGCGGGCGGCTGAGCCGTTCCTGCTCCACACTTTGGCAATGTTCCTGCACGTAGGCGCGGACGCTGTCGGGCTCCAGGGAAAATATTTTGATCTGCGGATCGTCGTACACCGGTTTGGCCTTTTCGAGCAGGTGCCGGTAGCGTCGGCGTACGTCTTCCCAGTTAGGCGGATCCACCAGTATGGCGATGGGGCGTTGATCGGGCAGTTCGTTCAGCATGGCAGGTACAACACCCGGCTCCAGTACAAACTGGGCCGAAGTAACCGTCTGGCTGCACGAAGTACGACTCATGTTGACGCCCATGTCGGGCTTGCCGGTGTGCAATGCCGCCGTTTGGGTACGGATAAACTCGGCGAAATCAAAATCCCACCAGATGTTTTCGGAGCCCATGTGATAATATGGCAGCGACAGCAGCGCCTGGTAAGGTGAAAAGTCCACCTTATTCAGCCAATGGTCGGGCGTAGGGGCAGCCACGCCGCGTTTTTCCACGTTGTCCACCAGACCGATGGGCGTCAGTTTTTGAAACGTACGGGCTTCGAGCAGCAGTATGAGCATGGGTGTCAGGGCAATGACCCATCGGAACCAGGGCGCCCTGCCACCCCGAAAGCCCTTGAACCGTGCGCTATAATTCCACAAAACATAAAAGGCCAGGAAATTGACCACGTAAAAGTACGCCCAGGTAAACCGTCCCAGGCCGCGGAATTGGCGCAGCGGCCCGAAGTAATCGACCATCCACTCCAGTCCTTTTATGGCAAAAGGAAATCCGCAGGCGAAAATCAGCAACGTCATCGCGGCGAATAAAATGCCGTTCAGGTAGCGCTTGTGCACCCGGTGGTAGGCCGATTCATCCCACGAGGGCGGGAACAGTTTGTACCGTTTGAACGCCGGCTTTTTCGTCAGCCAGAACAGGAGGCGTTTAAAAAAAAGTCCGATCAGCCAGAAGGTAAAGAAAAACACCACCGCGCCGGCATAAGCTTTCGTTTCGCCGTTGACGCGCCGGATCGGCACCAGGTTTTCGTCGATCCATTTATACAGGGGAAACGATTCATAGGGCAGAAATACGCCTTCCCATTCGCCGATATAATAGGTAAAGCCGAAGGGATTGGCCGGCCGGTCGGCGGCATAATCGGCCCAGTGTACCCACACGTTGAGCAGGGCAAAAGGCAACAGCACCATCACTACGAGGTGACTGAGCCGCACCCGCCAATTGCGCAGCGAAGGGTCGTGTATCAACTGCCAGGCCGTGTATAGCAGCAGAAAAAGCGAACACAGGCCAAAATAGTAAAAATGCAGCTGCGCGGCGAACCAGACCAGGATACCGATCAGCAGGCTTTGATAACGCCGGCTGTAGCGTTCCTCGTAATTACTAAGCAGCAGCAGCAGCAGTGGAAATACCCAGGTATGCGACAGCGAAAAATGCCCGTCGAAACGGCTGTACTGCGGGCTCAGGAACAACATGCCCAAAGCGGCCAAACCCGAATACCACACCGGCACGTGCAGCTTGCGGAACAATAAAAACAACACCGCACAGCCAAATAACAGGGAAATCACCTGGAAAACATTGATGACCCCGACAACCCGGCCGTCCAGACCCGATACGTGGCGGTTCCACCATTGCAGGGCCGCGCTGAAGATGGGCTGGTTGTCGGTGAACAATACATGTTCGCCGAAGGGATAGTTCATGCCCTCGTAGTGGACGTAACCGGAGTCGCGGCTCACGTGCCAGATACTGGTCATATAGTTTTTAAATCCGTCGGGCGATCCGCCCAGCATACGGTCGTTCGGCGCGTTCAACCAGTGGCCATGTTTTAGCCAGATCAGTCCGAAACACACGGCCAAAACCGCCAGCATACCCCAAAAGGTATGCGATCGCTTTGGCGAAGCGAGCGTGTGCAGCGTATGTTCGAGTTGATGAAGTTTGTCCAAAAAAGTTCGAAGTTTGAAGTTTGAGGGTCGGGGATTATCGGAAAAGTTGACGCAGGAACAGCCGCAGGAAGTTCCAGCCTTCCGTGGCCAGTACTTTCCAACTCACCGAACTGAACACCACACC
The DNA here is from genome assembly GCA_023151335.1 of Thermoanaerobaculia bacterium. Taxonomy (GTDB): domain Bacteria; phylum Bacteroidota; class Bacteroidia; order Chitinophagales; family Saprospiraceae; genus M3007. Next base: position 4,681 of record JAKLJF010000249.1, read on the forward strand.
GGGGCGCAGTTCTACGGGTACAGGATGCACCTGTACGCGGCCGGCAGCCAGCATCAGGAATTCAAGGTCGAACAGAAAACGGTCAATTGTCGTTTTCAAAAAAACGGTTTTGCCGGCATTGTCAAACGCTTTGAGTCCACATTGCGAATCGTCGATGGGCTGGCGCAACACATTGCGCAGCAACCAGCGCAGCATTTGCGACAGCCGGCGTCGAAAAGCAGGCACGTGCGCATAGTAGGCCGTATCGCGGTTTCCGGCGGCTATCCCGCCATGAACGTGCAATACCTCCACGACGCGGCGCATGCTGTCGATCGTATAGGGGAAGTCAATGTCTGTCACCAGGATCAGGCCAGCATCAGCGGCTTTAACCCCCTGGCGCAGCGCATAGCCTTTCCCGCGGTTTTCCGGGTAGCTTACCACACGCGCACCGGGGATCAGCGTTTTCAGGCGCCCGAAGTTCTCCTCCGTAGCCTGCCGCACCGAACCGTCGTTCACCACGATCAGCCCCGTTTCGTCTATCAGCCCGGCCAGGTTTTTTTGCAGATCAATGAACTTGGCAGCCAACACCTGCTCCCAACCCGCCGGCGGGTTGTAACAGGGTACGACGACCTGAAGATGAACGGGCGGACAGTGCAAAACGGTAAGCCAGATTTTTAGTGCGCGCAAAAGTAGAAAAAGTACGCGTACCGGAAAGACTTCTGCAAGGCTTACAATTTCAACAACCGCCCGCTCCGCCACCGGCCGTCCAACTGACATTGCACATTGTACAGACCTGAAGGCAGGTCTCGCAACGACAACACCAGCGGCACGTCGCCCGATCCGGTTTCCGATAACGCCAGCCGGCCCAACTGATCAAACACCAATACTTGTCCGGCAGCAGGCGTTTGTACCCAATCGGTGGCGGGGTTGGGGAACAAGTTCAATGCCGCGCCGGCCGGCTCCGCCACTAATACGGCCGGATGGATCACGTCATCTATCGTTTTTAAAAGGGAGTATTGTTCCAAATTGGCGTCCAGGACATCTTGCCCCAATTCCCAGATCATAACCCCCGAAACTTCTTCGAGCGCGAGTTGGGTTTTCGCCTGAATGGTGGGGATGCCGTTGTAATAGCGCTCTCCGACCTGGTCGAGAAAGGCATAATCGGTCGACAGGTTTACCATATCGCCAAACTTAAATGACTTCACAGGGTTCACCCCGAAATCGTACCCGTAGAACGGCACACCCAACGTAAGTTTACCGGCCGGAACGCCCTGATTTTTCCAGTATTGGATACATTGTTCCGCCCAGTTGTATGGCGAGTGTTGTCCGGGGTTGGATGGATCCCAGGGGCCCCGGAGGTCGTACACCATCATATTGATCCAGTCGAAAGCGGCAAGGGCGGCATTATTGATCTGCGGGTAACGGTGTGAACCGGGCAACGCGGCGGTCATTTGCAGGTTGTGCGCAGCCAGCGCCGGCTTTAGTTCCAGCACAAAAGGGCTGTACAGGCTGTTTACGTATTGCCATTCCAGGTCCACGTCCACGCCGTCGAGTTGGTGTGTCAGGGCGTATTGCACGATTTTCTGGATAAAAGCTGCGCGGTTTGCGGGTTGAAGCAGGGTATCCCAGGCCGTTTTCCAGGCAGGCGTGAGATAGCCGCCGGCCAGGGAGATAAATACTTTGGCGCCTTGCTGGCGGGCTGCATTTACCGCCGGGGCAATGGAAATACCTTCCGTCGTCAGGTTCCCCTGCATATCCGGATTGGCAAAAGCAATATTGACGTGCGTACATCGCTGGAGCTGCATTTGGGGCAGATTGCCGAAACGGTAAGTAGGCAGGTATCCCACTACCTTAAAACCCGATTGGGCACCGAGCAAATGGACGGTTAAAAAGAAGAACAGGGTAATGATTGGTCGCATGTAACCGGCAGTTTTGAATGCGTAAATAATGCTGCTGAATCTTGCGCTGAAAGTAGCCCGATTTACTCAAAAATGGCCGGGCAATCTGTAATTTAACCCCTCCGGTTCCCTTTTGGCCGAATTCCGACCGGCAGGATAAGCCGTATTAATAATTTTAAAGCAATTTTAAACAGGACAGTTATGAAACAAAGCAGAAGAAAATTTTTCAGTCAGGCCCTTGCCCTCGGTTCCTTCATGAGCTTTGCTCCGGCACTTGCGCCCGCCCGCTCCTTTTCCGGCGCCTGGAATACCGAGCCCATCGACCCCGTATTGGTAAAAGAATTTGTCGGCGTAGCCCACCGCGATTTAAACCGCACGAAAGAAATCCTGGAGGCGCACCCGCTGATCCTCAATGCCTCCTGGGACTGGGGCGACGGCGATTTTGAAACCGCGCTCGGCGCTGCCGGCCACGTCGGCAACCGCGCAATCGCGGAGTATCTGCTCGAAAAAGGCGCCCGTGCCGATATTTTCGTCCTCACCATGCTGGGCGAAACGGCGCTCGTGAAATCCCTGTTCGAACGTTTCCCCAAATTGCTCCATTCCCTCGGCCCGCACGGCTACACTTTGCTGCACCACGCCAAAAAAGGCGGCGAACCCGCGGCAGAGCTGGCCG
>JAKLJF010000024.1:0-244 GCA_023151335.1 Thermoanaerobaculia bacterium
CAGGCTTGATCCAGGTTTGCCCGTCGAACCGGGCCAGCTGGCAGGCGGTTTGCGCCCATACACGGCCCGCGCCGTCTTCCAGGGCGGCGACCGCTGCGTCGGGCGAGCAACCGATATCCTCGGCATAATGGTGCGTCCAGACGCCCTGCTGCAATATGGAAACAGTTTTGGAGGTCGTCAAAATAAGCCGGCCCGCGCCGCCGGCCACTACCTTCCGCACCGGCGGCGCCGGTATGCTGATGCC
>JAKLJF010000024.1:253-11910 GCA_023151335.1 Thermoanaerobaculia bacterium
AGCCCACAGGACGCCTTCCGTGGTGACGGCCACCGAGAAAACGTTATCCATCATGGTTACGCCGGTGGTGGCGGAGGTGTAGGAGGTCCAGTTGGCGCCGTCCTGCACCACGATCCCGCGGGCGGTGGTGGCGAAGTAGCGTTTTCCGTCGGGGCCGAAGACCGCATCGTGGATATTGTTGGTCGGCAGGCCCGAGTTAGCGGTGTTCAGCACTGTCCAGGCGCCTGCCTTGAAAATGGCCACGCCGTTGTCGGTGGCCACGTAGAGGCTGCTGTCGGGCGCCGCTTTCAGGGCGCGCACGGCGGCATTGGCCGGCAGCCCGGTTTGCGTCAGCGTCCAGGTTTGCGCATTGGTCCCGTCGAAGCGGCTGATGCCGCCGGAGTGCTGCATCCACCAATGCCCTTGCGCGTCGATGGCGAGCTGCCGGATCGAATCGGAGGGCAGGCCGGAATTCTCCGTATTGACATGGCTGCGGTTGCCCAGGGTGTCGAAACGCACGATGCCGGCGCCGTTGGTGCCGGCCAGGAGGACGTTGCCCCGGGCCGCCAGGCTGTTCACGTTAGGCGGGGGAGTGAAGACGGTCCAGGCGCCGCTTTGGGCAGTGAGGCAAGAACAAAAGATGGAAAGGAAAAGGGCAAATAAAGTTGAACGCATATCAGGCAGAATGTTGATGAAACGGGTTATTTTTCTAAGTGGTGGCCTACTCTGTTGATGGATTTTCGGCATCTTCCCGGCAAAATGAAAGGGTTGCCCGGCACAAACCGGCCATGCGACATTCTGCCGGAGGCATAGTACCGTCGGGAGGAAATATTTTAACAGGTGACCGAAAAAATTTTCAGGCTGCGCTCACTCCACCACCACAAACCCCGCCCAGTAGAACGGCTCATACCCTTTGTCGCGCATTTCTTTTTGGGCCGCGTGCAGGGCCTGCCGCACCGGCATTTTGCCCGACAGCCATTTTCGGTAAAAAACCGTCATCAGTTCCTGCGTCTGGTAGTCGGGCACCTGCCACAGCGACATCACGAGGGTTTTGGCGCCGGCTATTTTGAATGCCCGTTGCAGGCCGTACACGCCCTCGTTGCCCTCGATGTGGCCCAGGCCGGTTTCACAGGCCGAGAGCACCACCAGTTCGGTGTTGCGCAGGTCGAGCTGGCTGATCTCGTAGGCGGTCAGGATGCCGTCTTCGCGGTTGCCGAGGGGGCGACCGGTCTTCCAGGCGTGATTAGCGCCGGCGAGGATAAGGCCGGAACGGATCATGGGATGGTCGGAAAGTTTGAACACGGGTTCGCCGGATTGCGGATTGCGGGTTGCGGATTGCGGATTGGTGGATGGGGGGGTGGCGGGGTCCGGGAAGAAATAACCGTGTGTGGACACATGCAGGATACGGGGCGACGGGCCTGAGCGTCCAATTTGTTTGAAGCTTTCTTCTGTGGCTTGCCAACTTTTGATGATCCGGGCGTCTATACCTGCCTGACTAAGCGCCGTACGGATATTGTCCACCTCTTTTTCCGACCATTTCAGGTAGCGCCAGGTGTCACCGCGAAGGGTGGAGTCAGTTTGGGCAAAAGATAAACCCCGATTATCACCGGGCTGATCATCATCAATGGAAGATGTAATTGCTGCACTATCCAATTCGTAGTGGATGGCGCCGAATACGACGGTTGGAGTAGGTGCCGGCGGCTGAGACGGAGTGGCCACCAATTGGCGGCTGCTTCCCAAGGCCACGAGTTCGAACCGGTCGGAAAGCCGTGAATGCTCCCCCAGGGGCAAAGCGGCAAGGTTCAGGCGGTGTAATAGACCGGTGGCGGAAAAATACACTGTTTTTATGCCATTCAGATGGGGCATAAGCGGCGACCAAATGAGTTTGACCAGCGCCTCGTCACTGTACAAGTGGTTGACGTATTCAAACAACGCCTGATGGGGTGGAGTCAACAGGGCCTCGAGGGATTTTTCTTCAAACAAAGGCAGAAACAGCGGATGCTTCATTCCAGCGGTAAGCAACAACGCGGCATACAGGATGCTGTCGGTAGGTTCGGGTTTGTAGTAATTGAAGTGCACAAATTCGAGCGCTGCTTCACCTGGCCCCAGCGCGGCTGATACTTCCTGCCAGGATATTTGCCGGATAGTTTCGCCATAACCTGCAAAAGCGTGGGTCAGATATTTTTCAATAGCGTTAGTTTGGTTTTCTAAATTGATTACCAATGTTTTATCCTGTTCCGAATCGGGCTTTGAATATTCAAGGGCCAACAAACGTTGGCAGGATTTGAGTGCGTTGAGTTTTTCTGTTTGTGCCGGGTTGGGTGTATTTCGGATAAGATATGCGGTGTTGAGCAGGAAGCCCCGGTGGAAAAGCGCATTGTTAAAACATTCTTCCGCAACCAGGTGGTAGTGGTTTGAATGTGTCGTGGCAAAAGAATAGAACTGATCAATTTCGTCGCTGAAAATTGACAGAAAGGAAGCCACTTCCCTTTCTGAAAAGTGCCGGGCAGCCGTGGAAAGATGCGCCCTTTGCCGGACAGCGGTTTCGGCAAAATGCACCGCGGCGGCTTCATACCTGCCCATTTTCCAGTATAATTCCGACAGATCGGCAAGGCTCATTTCATAAGAAAGATGTTCTTTACCCAGAACTCTTCCCCGTATAGATTTTGCTTTAAGATGATATATCTCTGACAGATCGTACCTGCCAGTTTCAAAATATAAAGTACCCAATGCTGCCATGCAGGATACATAGTTTAATTCAGTTTCGTGCAAGGTGTCCAAAATGTTTTTGCATTGCAGCAACAATTGTTCAGCCGTTTTATAATCCTTCTTCGCGCGATAAACCCCGGATAAGTTAAAAATACCGCCGGCATACCAAACTGTATTTTTTCCCTTGGTTTTCGCAATAATAGAAATATTTGCCTTGTAATAGGATTCAGCTTCCTCATACCTACCCAAGGCTAAGCTCACCATACCCAGGTTATTCAGACATCCACTGTAATAAATGTTTTCTGTGCCTAATTTTTTTTCTCTGATTGCTAATGCTTCGCGGTAATGTGCTTCGGCTAACATAAGATTGCCAGAGTAGAAATATAAATTTCCCAAAGCATTTATAGTTGTTGCATAATCTAAATCATCCTTCCCAAGTATTTTTTCCCGAATAGCTTTGGCCTGGAGGTAGCATCGTTCCGCCTTGTCGTAGTTGTTCCCGTTGAGGTAGTATATCGCCCCCAATTGATGCAGGCTGGAAGCGTAGTCGCGGTGCTCCCTGCCCAATACTTTTTCCCGGATAGCGCAGGACTCGGCGTACCATTTTTCCGCTTCGGGGTAGTTGCCTTTTGCTTGAAGAATCCATCCATAATTAAAACAGACATTGGCAAAAGCGGGTGTTTGCCGCCCCACTTTCTCAAGGGCCAAGTTTTCAGCAACTTCATTGACTTCCAATGCCTTGTCAAATTTTTTTTGCTCAACGAGCGTGGCAGAAATTTTTAGCAGGCTGTCAATTTCGGGTATTTCTGCATCAGCCTGTGCAAAACCCGGAACAACGAATAGCAGCAAGATGCATCCACAAATGGTTTTTTTCATAAGCATTTATTATTTAATGGGTAAAACAATCATTCCATCTCCCGCAACACTCCCCGCGCGTCGGCCTGCCGGGGCGAGGCGGTATCCGCCGCGATGCGGCGCAGCAGGGCGGTGGCTTCCCGGCGCTTTCCGGCGCGCAGCTGGGCCAGGGCCAGATACCAGGGCGCCTGGGCTTTGAAACGCGAACGCCCGTTTCCGATAATGATATCCAGAATACCTGCCGCTTCATCGCTTTTGCCGGAATCCAGAATGCAAATGGCCTGGAGAAACAATAAATTGTCATTATTCCGGGCCGTATTGCCCAGCGAGTCGAACGCCGCCAGCGCGGCGCGGTAGTTGCCGGCCCAGTACAATTGCTGAAACCGTCCGGAAGGGGAGGGGGGGGCGTCATTCCCCCGCACGGAAGGCTCCAGCGATTCATCGCGGTAGGGCTTGAACCAGGCAGCAAAGATCTGGCGCCCGGTTTTCTTTGCCGGCGCCGCCGGCTCGAGGGTATCCCTGGCGGGCGGGGTAGGGGGCGGCAAGGGATAGGGCGGCGTCACAGCCGGTGCGTTGTTCGGCGCCGCCGGCGATGGAGTTGCCGGATGGTCGACCGATGTGCGCGCCAGGCGCCAGACCGCGAAAGCGCACAGCAGCAGGGCCGGCAATATCCACAGCCATTTGCGGCCGGATTTTCCCGGGTTTTGCGCATCCAGTTCCCGGCCTTTTGTAGCCAGCCGTTTTCGCAGTAAAGCGATGGCATCCAGCCGGATGGCCTCCAGGGCATCGGCGTGCAGGTGAACGGCCTCCCAAAAAGCTTCGTCTTCTTTCAACCGGCGCTGGAAATCAGCCAGTTCGGCCTCGCTGAGGTCGTTGAGATAATACCGCTCGATGAGTTTATCGTCCTTTTCTTCCATGCCGTTATCTGATGGCCGCCGCGCGGGCGGTTTTTATTAAGTCTTTCAATTTTCTGAGGCAGCGCGACAGGGTGGCGCTGGTGGTATTCGTATTGTTGTGCTCCCATTCCCGTTGCATTTCTTCTATACTTTTTTCCAGAAAATAGCGCTGCACCAGCATCTCGCGGCACTGATCCGACATCGTTTTCATGGCCGAATGCAGCGATTCTTTTTTTTCAACGCCTGTTTGGTTTTCCTGGTATTCCAGCCAGGAAGCGTCGTGCCGGAGCGCTTCGTCGATGTTGTCTTTCCAGAGGATACGTTTTGTTTTGCGCTTGTTTTTCAGCAAAATTCTGTAACCCACGGCAAACAACCATACCCTTACCCCGAAGCGCAGGGCGGTCAGTTTCCCGGATATTACCTGGGTGTATAAGGCCAGTACGGATTCCTGCCACGCGTCTTCAAAATCCTGCCGGTTCGCATCGAAACGACGACCGGCCCAGCGGAAAAAATCGGCCCGGTAGCGCGCATACAGGTCTTCCAATGCCTGCATGCGGCCCGAGCGGAGCTCTGCCAGGATATCGTCGTTGTGAGGGGCGGGTGTTTGCAATAGTATTGATTTTGACGGTCAAGATAAAGAAGCGCACCTTTGACTGCCAAATTTTAAAAATAAAAAATTCGAATACCGGGTTGCCACGTGATGCCCTTCAGGGTTTGGGGGGGCGCATTACTACCCACTGCCAATTGTTCCTACCTTTGCCGCATGCTCCGTCTTCTCCGCTACTACGCGCCGTATAAAAAATACCTGATCCTGGCCGTTTTGTGCAACCTGCTGATGTCGATGTTCATGGTGGTCAGCATACCGGTATTGCAGCCGTTTTTACAAATATTGTTCGGCACGGGCACGGAGCAGATAGCCCCGCCGGGCGTAAAAAGCGGCCGTTTCCAGCAAATGGAGCAGCAGGTTACCGGCTTTTTTACCGGTCTGATCCGCGACCACGGGCGGGAAGAGGCGTTGCTGATCGTATGCGCTTTTCTGGTGCTGACCTTTTTTGGGAAAAACCTGTTCCGATACCTGTCGCTTTATTTTCTGGTGCCGGCCCGGAACGGCGTGGTGAGCGATTTGCGGGAAAAACTGGTGCGCAAAATGCTGGATTTGCCCTTGTCTTATTTCTCCGAGGCGCGCAAAGGCGACCTGATGAGCCGGGTGTCGGCCGACGTGCAGGAAGTGGAGATCAGCATTGTGGGCGTGGTGGAATCGGTGGCGCGCGAGCCGATCGTTATCCTCGGCAGCCTGGCTTTCATGGTGTTCGTGTCGCCGCAGTTGCTGGTGTTCGTGGTAGGACTGATGTTGTTTTCCGGGCTCATCATCGGCACCGTGGGCCGTTCGCTGCGCAAACAATCGGGCGAAGCGCAAAGCCGCCTGGGCCTGATCGGTTCGCTGGTGGAGGAAACGCTCGGCGGTTTGCGTATCATAAAAGGTTTCAATGCCGAAGCCTGGCAGATCGGCCGCTTCGGGCGCGAGAACCGGCGTTACGCCGGTTCGCTCACCCGGCTATACCGCCGCCGCGACCTGGCTTCGCCGCTATCCGAATTTCTGGGTATTGCCGCCGTGGCGGTGCTGTTGTGGTTCGGCGCCAAACAGGTGTTTGCCGGACAGATCAGCGCGGCCACTTTTATTACTTTTCTGTACGCCTTTTATAACGTCATCGAACCGGCCAAACACCTGAGCGGCGCCGCGTTCAGTATCCGCAAAGGACTGGGCGCCCTGGAACGGGTGGAAAGCGTGCTCAATGCGCCGGTGTCGATCCGCGACAGCGACGAGGCGCGGTCAATTGCTGCATTCCGGGATAAAATTGAGTTCAAAAACGTTACCTTTCACTACCAGGATGCCGAACGCGCCGCGGTGCAGGACATCAACCTAACCATTACCCGCGGAAAAATCGTGGCCCTGGTAGGCGCTTCCGGCGCGGGAAAAAGTACGATCGCCGACCTGTTGCCCCGCTTTTATGATCCGTCTTCGGGTCAAATCCTGATCGACGGCGCCGACATTCGCCAACTGCGCGTGCGCGAACTGCGCGCGCTCATGGGTATCGTGAGCCAGGAGGCTATTCTGTTCAATGACAGTGTGCGTAATAACATTACCTTTGGCAACGAACAGGCTGCTCCCGACGACGTGATCGCCGCGGCCAAAGCCGCCAATGCGCACGATTTTATTTCGGCGCTGCCGGAAGGGTACGACACCAATATCGGCGACCGGGGCTCCAAACTCAGCGGCGGCCAGCGACAGCGGCTAACCATTGCCAGGGCGTTGTTGAAAAACCCGCCTATTCTGATCCTCGACGAGGCAACCTCGGCCCTCGACAGCGAATCGGAAAAACTCGTGCAGGCCGCCCTCGACCGCTTGTTGCAAAACCGCACGGCACTGGTAATAGCCCACCGCCTGAGCACGGTGCAACACGCCGACGAGATAGTAGTCATGGACGCCGGCAATATTGTAGAACGCGGTACGCACGAGCAACTGCTGGCGCGGGAGGGTATTTACCGGAAACTGGTAGAGTTGCAGGCGCTGTAAGGGCAGCGCGGCTTTTAAGCCGCCCCGTTAGAGGACCTGAAGGGGCATTGCCAAGGCGGCTTAAAAGCCGCGCTACCCACCGCTCCTGCAATATTTAGCCACGCAAACTGATAATTTCATCCATTCCTAAATTTGCCCGAATTATCGTACCTAATTTCAAAAAAAAGCGGCGTACCTTTGAAGCACACATACTATCAGGAGAACTTTTAATCGCGCTAGCGTTTTTCTTAGCATCACAATCCGATGAAACGAATGTTATTGGCCGTTTTTTCTGCCCTGTGCGTCCACGCCTCTGCTCAAATCACCATTACCGCCGCCACTTTCCCTGCTGTAGGCGATACCTTACGTTATGCGCTCGATCTCAACGTCGGTGGCAATTCTTTTATCACGCCGCCAGGCGGCAACCAGGTGTGGGATTTTACCCAACTGAACCGCGAGCAAACCTTTGAAACAGTGTACCAGGCACCCAACACCGGCACGCAATCGGCCAGTTTCCCCGGCGCCGAGCTGCTGGTCATCGGGGCCAATGGAGAATCGTATTACAACGTGACCAACAACAAGGTGGAACTGCTGGGCTACGCCGGCGGCGACCCGGCCAACCTGGGCGTCAACGTCCTGGCCAAATTCGCGCCGCCCATCGTCGAACGCCGCTCGCCGCTCAACTTCTTCGATATCAACCAGCAAACAACCGACCTGAATTTGCCCTTTTCAACCGACGCCCTTCCGGACAGCCTGCTGGCCAATATACCCGGCGCCCAATTCATCGACTCCATCCGGGTGCGGATCAATTTCCAGCGCCTCGAAGTGGTTGATGGCTGGGGTACGCTGCAAATTCCCGGCATGCCCATGCCGGCGCCCGTACTGCGCGAGAAACGCACCGAATACACCTCGACAAATCTGGATGTACATTCTTTCCTCGGATGGATACCGGTCCCGAATACCGGCGGCGGCGGCCTGCTGAACTTTCTGGGCACCGATACCACTATCTCCTACCGCTATTACAGCAATACCGACAAAGAGGAACTCGCCGTGGTAAGCACCGGCAGCGACGGTCTTAACCCTGAATTTGTCCGCTTTAAAAACATCGGCAACCTGACACCTGCCATAGAAACCGACGCCCCCGGCGCCGCCGGCGTGCAGGCTTTTCCCAACCCGGCTATTCAATGGGTGCGTTTCGACTGCACCAACCTGCCGCCCGACGAATACACCCTCAAAATTTTCAACATCGTCGGGAAGGTCGTCTGGAAAAACACCTATTCCATTTCGGGTAACCGTTCGATCCGGGTCGACCTGGACGAGTTCAAAAAAGGAACCTACCTGTACAGCCTGGTGGATCCGAAAGGCGTTATTATCGGAACGAAACGGCTGGTAGTGGTGAAGCCGTAAGGCCGAAGGCAGTAGACAGTCAGGCCTTGTTTTTGTATTTTGCCCTTTTATTTTTGCCTCATGGCAAACGAACCTGTAACTCGGCCCCGCTTTCGTCGGTGGTCCATTGTGTGGTACGGTTTGGCACTGGGCGTGTTGCTGGCAGCCTTGCAGGCGGCGCGTTACAGGCTGATGGTGCTGGATAATGCCCAGGAACTTTATATCGGTTTAATTGCCCTGCTGTTTACGGTTTTGGGCATCTGGGCCGGCCACCGGCTCACCACCGGGCGAAAAAAGGAGGTGATAACGCCCGTTCCGACGCCACTTTCCGGCCCTGCCCTGGAACAGGCCCTGGAAAAATTGAACATTACCCCCCGTGAATACGAGGTGTTGCAATACATTGCGGAAGGATTGAGCAATCAGGAAATTGCCGCGCGGTTGTTTGTTTCGCTCAATACCGTCAAAACGCATATCGCCAATTTGTTTTCCAAACTCGACGCTCAGCGGCGCACCCAGGCCGTGCAAAAAGCGCAGGCGCTCGGCCTGCTGGGCAACGCTCACCCGAAAGTATGATTTGCACAGCCCGGCGGCAAATCACCCGAAAGTATGGTGTTTCGCAACGGCAAGCCCCCTTCCTTTGCCCCAGTTGTTCACCAAAACTTTATTTCAATGAAAAAGATCATTTTAACTTACGGGTTGATTTCCGGCGCCATCGCCGCCGTTCTGATGTTGGGTATGGCTCTTTATATGGACAACGATCCGGAACGTTTCGGAGGTGGAGAAATAGTGGGCTATGCCGGTATTATCCTGAGCATGGTTTTTGTATTTCTCGGCGTACGGGCCTACCGCGATCAGTTGGCCGGCGGGCGGCTCAGCTTCGGCAAAGGCTTCCAGGTGGGTATCCTGATCACGCTGATTTCCTGCGTCTGTTACGTCATAGCCTGGCACGTCATTTCCAGTACGATGATGACCGATTTTATGGAAAAATACGTGCAATACACCCTCGAACAAATGAAAAAGGAGGGCGCTACCGAAATAGCCATAGCCCAAAAATCAGCTGAAATGGAAAGGCTTGGCGAAATGTATAAAAACCCGTTCGTCAAGTCGGCTATCACCTTTCTGGAACCCTTCCCGATCGGTTTGCTGGTCACTTTGCTGTCGGCCGGTATCTTGCGTAAAAGCTAAACCCGTTAAATTTGGTTAATACCGTTATAAAAAGGTGAATGTCCGGCACATTCGCCTTTTTTTATTGTTCATGTGCAACCAGCAGGCCCTGCCTGTTGTCGATTTACTGTTCTGTTTACCATCAATACCTTACCTATTGCTATGCGTACCAAATCTTGTTTTCTTGCCCTTACCCTTGTCTTTTCTGTAATATCCCTGCACGCCCAACGCGAAGAAACCGTACTGGGTAGCCGGAACCTCGGCTTTTCCGGTATCTGGGGCGGCTCCAAACACCAGGTATCCCGTTTTGGCAATAACAACCAATACGTGCACGGCTGGCATTTCGGCCTGGAATTCGGCAAAGCGCTTACCGTCGGCTTTGGCGGCTATAACCTGAACGACGATATCCTCTGGGACAATGTACCCGGCCAACGGTTCGACATGCACTGGCGCACCTTCAACCTGGGCTATGCCATTCAAAGCTATCGCGCCGTCCACCCGGTGATCAACTTCGACGCCGGACGCGGAAAGGTCAAACTGCTTGACGAAGGTATCGACGACCGGGTCTTTGTCATTCAACCCTCGGCAGGTATCGAGATCAACGTGCTGCGCTGGTTCCATCTCGGGCTGGAAGGCGGCTACCGTTTTGTCACCGACAGCGACCTGCCCAATTACAGCGACCGCGAACTTTCCGGTGCTTTCGGACAAGCCTCGCTGCGATTCGGCTTTTCCTGGGGGCGTTTCCGGAAGCATGACAGGGATTGATCGATAATGTAAATCTCAGTTTTTTATCAATATTTTCCTAACGGATTCCCGGCCTGTCTGTCCCATTAAAAGGTATTGTCCTGCCGGCAAATCATCCAGCGGCAACGGTATTTCAAGCGCGCCGTCCACTTCTGTTTCTGATGAAAAACCGGTTGGCCGGCCCTGTGCGTCGAGCAGTTTCAGCGCAACTTTTTCCCGTTGGGCCGTGCCGATAATGATCCGGGTTTCGGCGCCTGCGGGGTTGGGCGAAAGGCTGATTTGCAGACTGGAACCGTAAATGGTCACTGTCCGGGCTGGCAACAGCGTGCTTCCGCCGTCGAGGTCAATTTGCCGGAGGCGAAAGATATATTTACCCGGCTGGAGCGTTTCCGTGCGGAAGTCATACCTGGCCGGACTTTTTCCGTCGCCCTTCGGCGGTACCATGGCTATGGGCTGCCACTCCTGTTTGCCGGCAATGGTTTGTTGTATTTCAAAACCGGCGTTGCCGGTTTCCGTGGCCGTTTCCCAGTTTAGGATTGCATTTTGTCCCGCGGCCTTTACGTCGAAGCGCACCAATTCTACGGGCAGGGGTTGTTGCGACAGGGCCACGTTATGTATGGTGAGCACGCCGTTATCGAGCGTAACTTGTCCGGTATGGGTTATGTAGCCGGGAAGGCTGACCTGAACGGTGAATACGCCGTTTTCGACCTGTCCCATCTTGTAATCGCCATTGGCGTTGGCGCTTTCCTGGGTGCTGGTGCCGATGATCGTGACTTTGGCGCCGGGCAGCGGCTGACCGGTGGCAGCGCTGGTCACCTGGCCTTCCAGGTAACAGCCGCGCACGTATGTGGGAGTGAGCACGTACAGAACGCCATCGTTCGTGTTCGGGTTTCTGATATTGGATGCCACGATGTTGCCGGAGGGGAAATAAGGGTAAACGCCCCAACAGCCTTCAAAGCCGTTTCCCGAACCGCCCGGATAGGTGTCGTACCAGCCTACTTTCACCAGGTTGGCCGGGCGGTTGCCGTCGATGATGGCAAATATACCAGGAGGTCACGGCATAGTTATCCAGCACATGCGTATTGTGCACGATTGAGCCGGAGCCGGGCGTAATTTGGATCCTGTCCAACATGGTGATATTGTTGGGGTTGGACACATTGTAAGTGGCCAGGTAAGAATTGCTCACCTCGTCGGTGGTGAACAGGGTATTGCCCGACAACCAGGTATTGTGCGTAAATGCGCCGGGCGTGGTTTGTGTGCCAAGCAGGGTAGGGTTGGTTTTGTTCGCCATGTTTATAATGGCAAACTGGCCGGCGTAGATATGCGCCGAATAGAGCATGTCGTTATTCACATAACCGTCGTGCGCGTAA